>JAWXBD010000083.1:0-15677 GCA_034439815.1 Phycisphaerae bacterium | reverse complement strand
ACGGATCACAGTTGACCTTCGCGCGAGGCATTCACGCCTGCAGCGGCGACTCCCGGCGGAGATCACACGGCGTGCGCACGAATCAACTGCGGCCCGTATAACGCACCGATGCCGTTTCGACAGTGCGTTCTGTTCAGAGAGTGTGCACGGAGGACGGTATGTCTACTCAGCCGGTCGTCGGTTCCACGCAGGACACCTTGTCTGGTTGCGAGGGCGTGGTGAAGTGGTTTGATCCGCGCAAGGGATTCGGGTTTGTCGTCGGACCTGACAGCCAAGACATCTTTATCCATTTCAGCGTCATCGAACAGGCTGAAGGATTTCGAACGCTGAAGGATGGCGAGAAGATCGTCTACTCTGCGCAGCGCGGTGCCAAAGGTTGGTCTGCCACGGCAATCCGCGCAGCAGCCCGGGTTCGTGCTTCAGACACAGGTCCCAACGGCGATAAGGGGCCGGCGGGCGGCAATCACTAACGGAGGCGTCACGCGGTGGATGCTGTTTGGATCCTCGCGTGGCTCTTGATCGGCTTCGCGATCGGAGCGCTGGCCACGACCCTCGTCTTGCGCGGTCGATTGGCATCCCGTGAGCAGCGAGCGATTGCGGCAGAGCGGCGCGCTCAGCAAGCGGAACGACTTGCGGAGCTCGGATCGATGACGAGCGGTCTTGCGCACGAAATCAAGAATCCGCTGTCGACCGTCGTGCTGAATGCGCAGCTCGTGGGGGAGGAGATCGCCGACAGTGAATTGCCTGGCGATGCCAAGCAGCGGCTGTCGCGGCGCGTCGATTCGCTGGGCCGCGAAGCCAACCGCCTGCGCGACATCTTGACCGATTTCCTGCGGTTTGCAGGCCGAATGAAGCTCGATCCGTCGCCGCACGATCTGCGCACGATCGTCGACGAACTGGCGGATTTCTTTCAACCCCAATCCGATCAGCATGGTGTCATCCAGCGGATCGAACTGCCGGCCGAGCCGGTGATCGCGAACGTCGATGTCGGTCTGTTGAAGCAGGCGGTGCTCAATCTGCTCATCAACGCAGTGCAGGCCATGTCGACGCAGCCGTCCGGACATCCGCGCGAACTGATGGTGCGCGTCGAGCGGGCCGAGGCGCCACCTGCGCTCAACGGCACCGCACCAGGTACGGAACCGCGCGAGGAAGCGCGCATTCATGTGATCGATACAGGCCCGGGTATCGAGACCGCGCGGCAGGACGCGATCTTCCGGCCGTACATGACAAACAAGCCGGGCGGCACGGGCCTCGGGCTCGCGACGACGCGCCGCATCATCGAAGAACACGGCGGCCGCATTCAGTTGTGGAGCGAACGGGGCAAAGGCAGCGACTTCACGCTCGCGGTGCCGCTGGCGGTGGAGACGGCGCGAAACTTCACCGTCGCGTCGGCGTGACGGCGCGCGTACAGGTCAATCGAGCCAGTCCTTCTTGCGGAGACGCTCGGGCACATACTCTTCGGTGACGTATGAGATCCCCTTGTTGATGAGCGACTCGACTTCCATCTTGAAGCCGTTGTCGAGCATCAGCTCGATCTCCTTCTGCCATCCCTTGTGTTTCTCAAACCACGGGTACGCAGCGATCTCCTTCGCGCGCTTGATGTCGTTCTCGCTGAGATCGATCTTCACCGCGTCGGACAAATTGCACGCCACGAAGTCTTTGGCCCTGATGCCGAGAAACTTCGCTTCGGGAATCGCTAAGCGCGACGATTCAAAGGCCAGCGAAATGGACCCCTGCTTGATGACGCTGTAGATGTAGTGTCCCCACGGATCGCAATCGAGAAGGCAGATAATCGGCAGCTTGAGCTCGCGCGCCAGTCGCTGCAGCAGCCGACGACAGCCGCGCGGCGGCTGACCGCCGCCATGCGTAAGAATGCAGTTGTGCTCTTCCCAGAAACGGTCCTCGTTGAATCGCTGCCAGACCGTTCCCTTCTCGACGTGGAGAACGAACTTCGCCTCGCACTTTTTGAACTCGATGATGTCTGGCTCGACGATGCTGGGCAGCTGATAGCCCCCCGACCCCATGCGTCGGCAGTTGATCTCGTCGCCCCTGTCGAGGATCGTGATGTTCCCCACCATTCCGCCTGCGGGAGCTGCAAATAGATGCAGCTCTTCTCGCAAACAGTTGAGCGAGACCTCCAGGTCTTCGAGGATCGGGTCGGACTCATCCTGATCATCGAAGGTGTTCTCCTTCGTGCCAGCAACGGTGTGCTTCGCCTTGTAGTAGACGCCACGAAGACTCGACGTCTTGTTCACCTCGATCAGATCCTTGATAGTGCTTGCATGCAGCAGCGTTTGCATGAACTGCTTTGCCTGATTCAGATTGAAGAGCTGACGTCCTTGTTTCGCATCCCCCATCTCGAGGATGCCGCGCTTCTTGTTCCAGGTCGTGTTGGAACGCGAGCGCGTGGGGATGTCGATGATCGGCTCGTTTCCGCCGAGTACTTTCTTGGTCACCATGTCCGCGAGACCGAGCAGCTTCTTCTGTGTTTCGGCGTCGCGACCTTTGAGTCTTGCGTTGACTCGGTCGCGCGCTTCGCCCGCTGTGGTGTTGGATTTCTTAGCCATGGAATCGATCGATGCTTATGAAAAGAGCTTCGCTTGGTCGGGCGCGTTCTTGCTCGAGCGCGACGCCTTCGAACGTCGGTTCGGTGACCCAGCTGCGGATGCGGAGGGGTCTGGGGGCAGCGGCGCGGAAGCGATGTTCGGCGGCGGAGCAGCCGCGCTCTCGACAACGATCACGCCGTCGTCGTCGATCGGATCGTTCCTGACGACCTTGCCGTCCTCATCAAGCAGCTGATCGGCCACCGCCGTGCGCTCGCGTGCCTGGGCCAGCAGTACGTCGTAGAGTTTCTTCGCATCGGTGCCGTTGATCGCGTGCACTGCCTTCGAGATCTCCCCGATGTACTTCTCAAACACATCACGCCGCTCGCCCTCGCGCCGCATCTTCTGCCGCTTGCGCAGATACGTGCCGAGCTTGCGGCCGCACTCCATCAGCGCCAGCTTCATCTCCTTGCGGATCTCGTCGTAATCGGCGATCGCTTCCTTGGACTCGCTTGTGAACGGCACCCACACGCTTGCCATGTGGATCATGATCACCAGCGGCCCCACCGGAAGTCCGCCGCGCGGCTGCGAGAGGTTGTAGTTCTTCCACGCCGTCTCCGTGACCGCTTTGAAGCTCGAGCACGCGCTCTGCTGAAAGAGCAGGGGGACGCGGTTCGCAAAGCGGATCACGCGTGCCGTGTCATCGGCCGGCAGTTCGCCGCCGAATGCGATGGCCGCTTCGATCTGGAACGGCCGGCCGCGATACACCGCCGCTTCGCGCGAACTTGCCGCGTAGAACTCGGCGCGCACGCCCTTCAGCATGCCCGCAAGCAGCTGTCGCACACCGATCGGCGCGAGGCAGTCCGTGGGAGGCGGCGGCAGCTTCGCCGATTCGAATTCCTTGAAGAGCGCCTCGGCCGTGCGCGGTTCGATGTCGCCGGCCTTCGTGCGCGTCGTGACGCCGATCTTCGAACAGAACGACGACGCGGTCTGCGGCGAGATCCGGCAGAAGCATTCCTGCAGGAACGTGTAGAGCGTGCCGCCCGACGTCGCGTCGAAATCCTTCAGCATCTGAAGGAGGATGCCCAGCTCGATGCCCTTGGGGTGTGGCTGGATCTCCTTGGTCTCGGGCGGCAGCTCCGCCACCCCGCGCGGAAAAACAATGCCGCCGTTCAACTCCGTCGTCACCGTCGGACCAGCGCCTGGGGCCGCTGTCTGGGTAGTCGGCGGCTTGGTCAGCGGCAGCGACTCGTCCTCGTCAGCACCGCTTTCGCGGCTGGGCGCCACAAACACAATTCGTGCGTGCGGATTCGCGATGGCGGTGAGTTCGAGGAACTCGTCGACGCTGCCGCGGCCCTTCTGATAGCGCCCCTCCATCTCGATCGAGACACTCGTCCCTGTCGGAAACGCTGCGGGATCGAGCAGCAGTCCTTCGGCAGCAAGGGCCCGTGCTCCTGGCGCCACGGAACGGAGCCGCGACGGCGGGAAATCCTTCGTCTCCTCATCGATCGTGACTTCCGCGCGGTTGGTCTTGGTGTTCATCGCCAGCTCGATGTGATGAGCAGGCTGCGAAGCCTTGGGCTTCGTGAAGATGAGCATGGGGCGGCCGGTCGTGATCAGCCCGTACATGCCCGCGGCACTGATGCCGATGCCTTGCTGGCCGCGCGACATCTTCAGCCGATGGAACTTCGACCCGTACAACAGGCGCCCGAAGATGTTCTCGACCTGCTTGCGGACGATGCCAGGCCCGTTGTCGACGACGGTGACCCGGTAGCGTGACGACTTCGCCGTCGCAGCACGATCCGGTTGCAGATCCTCGATGAGGACAACGATCTCCGGGAGAATCCCGCCTTCTTCGCAGGCGTCAAGCGAGTTGTCGACGGCTTCCTTGACCGTGGTAAGGAGCGCCTTCCTCGGATTATCGAAGCCGAGGAGATGGCGATTCTTCGCGAAGAACTCGCTGACCGAGATGTCGCGCTGTCGCGTCGCCATCTCTTCGGCGTTCGACCCGCGCGGCTTCGGCGCTCCTTTCGACTTCGAACTGGGCGCTGGTTCTTTCGGTGCGGTCACGGTCGGCATTGGGGTGGATGAGAAAACGAGTCAGTTCAGGCGCGCGGAGCGCAGAGCAACGAAGACTACTCGATCGGCGGAAAGACTCAGAAAACACCGAAGAAAAACGCAGGAGTCTCCCGCGCTCGAGATGACTGCGGCGCCGCGATGTCGGCCAGACCGCCGATCTGCTACAGTCGCCGCCCTTTCACGCGGGAGAATATTGCGATGGAAACAACACTAATCATTCTGAAGCCGGACGCTGTACAGCGTGGACTGATGGGTCGAATCCTGAGCCGCTTCGAAGAGAAGGGACTGCAGGTCGTCGGCGCCAAGCTCATGCAGATTTCGCCTGAGCTCGCCGCGACCCATTACAAGGATCACAACGGCAAACCGTTCTATGCCGGACTCGTCCGGTTCATGACCAGTTCGCCGGTGCTGGTCTTGGCCATCCGCGGCGTCGGTGCGATCGGGATCTCGCGCGGCATGATGGGTGCGACGTTCGGATCCAAGGCCGCTGCTGGTTCGATCCGCGGCGACTTCGGGGTGTCGAACTCTTTCAACCTGATTCACGGTTCGGATAGCGCCGAAGCGGCAGCTCGCGAGCTCGGCCTCTTCTTCACGGCAGGCGAAGTGATCGAATACAAGCGGCCGATCGACTCGTGGGTCTATGACTTCGCCGGTGGATCACCCGAATAAGCCTGACCTCGACCGTCCCCAACCGGGGGCCGATTCTCCACACCACGCTCAGCCGCGTCTCGCCGTCTCGGAGAGAAGCGGCTGTTTTATTGCCGTCGCCGGTCCAGGCTGCGTGATCCGTTCAGGCCCCGAACAAAGTTCCGGAGAGTTGACGAAATGTCTCGTCCGCAGCGTCTTTCGTCCGTATATCTCCCCGGCGCGCCTCAGCTGCTCGCAACGAAAGGGCGCGGCAGGAAAATCATCAGTCGGTGCAGAGAGCACTCATCAAAGCGGTTGATACCGGGCTGTGCTGCCCGCCAAGTTCTCGTCGCCGATCACTGGATGTGGTGTGTCTCGGACCGCCGTTTGCAACACGTGTTGCATCGGGATGATCGCGCGTACGAACAGCAGCCCGTCGCTCAGGAGTCTGAAAGCCAGCGAGTCGTTTCCCAATCGACGGTCATCCAACACGAGGCCGGGAAGGAAATCACCCCGGTCCGCACGAATATCGCGGAACCAGCGAATGCGATGGAATCGTCGGCGTTGCCTCTTTCTCTGGTGTTGTCGCTCTAGTTGCCGGTGAAGTTCAAAACCGCGATTTCAGCGCCGCGCAATCAAGCCGAACATTGGTCATTGTGCTCCGTATGACTCTCGCTCCGAATCTGAACGAAGGACCGTGCTCGTAGATGCGAGTCGCAGGCCCTCTCTCAACGGTCAGGAATTCACGATGCAATCTCGTCTTCCAAAATCTCGCGCTGCCAACTCACCGTCGCCGACACCGGCAACGGGCGGAGCGCTCAATCCGAGTGCCCGGCCGGCGATGGTGAGCCGTAACAGCCCTCTCGATCTTTTGCGCAAGCGGCATCGGGCCAGCGTGCGCGTTCCGAACGCAACAAGTGCGTCATCCACAGCAGCAGGGGCAGGGAAGGGCCCATCGCCGGCCGCAACACAGACTGCAGCAGAGGGATTTGCCCGCGCAGGTTTCACTCCCGATGAAGAGATGCTCCTGAAGCAGATCCTCGCCGAGGAGATGGATTACATGGACAACTCGGAGTTCGCGAAGCCGGATGCGGAACGCCGCATCTATGAGGAGCTTCCCGAGATCGAGAAGCCCGACGTGTCTTGGTACCGACCGCTCATGGACGATCTGACGCCCGCTCGCGACCGCGCTGCGGAAGAGAGCGGCGAGACAGCCCGCGGAAAGACCCGTGCCAAGGCTGTTGCCAAGCCCCGCACCGGACGGTCACAAACCAGCATTCTTCTGACTGGTGCTCAAGAGCGGATTCTCTTCCTCAAGTACAACTTTGCCCGGCGCCAGGTGCGCGAGCTGCAGAAGCGGTTGGCCGAAGAAACCGGCAACGGCAATCCCTCCCACAAGCAGGCGCGGTCGCTGCTGCAGTGGTACCACACTGCAAAGGCGTACCGCGTGCAGATCGCCGAAACCAATCTCGCGTTGGTCTTGGCGATGGCCAAGCGTGTCCGCATGAGCGAAGTCGACTTTGCTGATCTCATCAGCGAAGGAAACATGGCGCTCCTGCGATCCGTCGACAAGTTCGACTGCGCTCGAGGCTTCAAGTTCTCGACGTACGCGTGCCGTGCGATTCTCAAGGCTTTCAGCCGTCACGGAATCAAGTTCTCGAAATATCGCCAGCGCTTCCCCACGGATTTCGATCCGGCCATGGAGAAGGGCAACCATCTGGAGACATTGCGGGCCACGCACGAGCGTGAGTCGGCGGCAGAGGTCAAGCACATCGTGCTGACCAATCGTGCAGACCTCAGCGATGTCGAGCGGACCGTCATTGATCACCGATTCAATCTGAATGGCACTTCCGAGCAGCCACCGCTGACGCTGGAGCAGGTTGGCCAGATCATCGGTGTGACGAAGGAACGGGTGCGTCAGATTCAGAACAAGGCGCTCGAGAAGATTCGAGTGGCCATGGAAGAGGCCAATCCGGAAATGACCGCGGACGTTGCAAATCGACTTGGCGTCGCGCAGGGTCGCCGTTCGGTGTCCACGATGTCAACGGTTTCCAGTGTGCCGCCGATCGCATCCCCTTATCCGGCGTCCAAGCCGGCTGGGAACCTGTCTTCGAACTGACGCTCTCCGCGTCACAGCGCTCATTCAACATTCAACGGCCCCCGCCCTCGCGCGGGGGCCGTTGCTGTTTTTAGGACGAGTGCAACGCAGCGTCCGAACCGAAGACTGCCATCGCACCAGTACACTGGACATCTCCGGTTCGCCGCCCGTCCCTTTCGCCGCCCCTCAGCGCTCAGGTGCGTTCACCGGTCTTTTCCAAAGGTTCGCGATGATCAAGAAAGTGGCTTCTTCGCCCGCTGACGCCCTGAAGGGCGTGGTTCGTGACGGGATGACAGTCGCAGTGGGCGGATTTGGGCTGTGCGGGATTCCGGAGCAGCTCATCCTGGCCCTTCGCGACAGCGGCGTCGGCAACTTGACCGTTGTCAGCAACAACGCCGGGATCGACGACTGGGGTCTCGGCCTGCTCCTCAAGACGCGGCAGATCCGCAAGATGATCTCGAGTTATGTCGGCGAGAACGCGGAGTTTGAACGGCAGTTCATGGCGGGCGAACTCGAACTGGAATTCAATCCGCAGGGAACGCTCGCCGAGCGGTTACGGGCGGGGGGTGCGGGGATTCCCGCGTTCTTCACGCCGGCCGGTGTCGGGACCGTCGTCGCGGAAGGGAAGGAAACGCGCGACTTTGATGGCCGAACGTTCGTCATGGAGCGCGGGATCGTCGCCGATCTCTCGCTGGTCAAGGCTTGGAAGGCCGACGGCACCGGCAATCTTCTCTACCGCAAAACTGCCCGGAACTTCAATCCGATGGTGGCAGCGTGTGGCACCTTCACAATCGCCGAGGTCCAAGAGATTGTGGAGACCGGGGCCCTGGAGCCCGATTCGATCGTCACGCCGGGGATTTACGTGGATCGGATCGTGCGGACGGTTTCCCAGAAGAAGATCGAGCAGAGGACCGTGACCGCCCGCTAGCACTTACCGGACGGTCACGAGCGGGCCGTAAGTCTTGGCTCGATCAGGATTCGGCGACGCGGTCCCGAACCCTCCTCAGAATCTATTCGCTTTGCGACGCTGGGTTTGACATACAACAGTCGGTTCGGGCGTTGGGTGAGGCTTTGTGCCGATGCTGTATCGCCGACCGCGTTTCCGACTCAGACTGGACGGTCAGACTGGACGGTCAGAATTGGGAGCAGCAGCGACCGGCCAAGCGGATACGTGTTGCGGGCGTATGTCGCGGGGACAAGATGTCGGTCAGTTCGCGATTCCGCCCCTTCCGCGATCAGCCCGTTCACCAGAGGATAAGCAGGTCGGATCCCGAGCTGCCTTTCGTAGGAGTAGATCAATGTCGTTCTCGCGTCTGATGACCGTTCGCTCGTTTCGCCGCGCCGCCGCGGCCTTTACCGTCGCAGTCTCCCTCTTGGCCCCCGCCTCGACGGCATCCGCCCAGTTTGGCGGCAGCGCGGGATTTGAAGAGGCGATGGTGCCCGACTTCCTGTCGCGCGACATCTCGCTCTTTGTCGACTCCCTCGGGCTCGAAGCGTGGCAGCGTCCGATCCTGGAATCGCTCCTCTCCGACTACAAGCTCTCGTTCGACGCCGGGCTCGACGCGATGCGCGAGAAAATGACCAAGGTGAAGGACAACCTGAGTTCGGGTGCCGACCCGGACACGATCATGAAGCAGATCCTTCAGCCACTGGAAACGTGGGGAGACGAGAAAAAGCGGCTGAAGGAAGAGTTCCTGGACAACGTCAAGTCGCAGCTCACTGACCAGCAGGTCGAGCGTTGGCCGAAGTTCGAACGAGCGATCCGGCGCGAGAAATCGATTGATCGCGGCGAGCTGCAGGGCGAGACGATCGACATGATCCTCATCATCAGGGAACTTCAGTTTGCACCCCCCGTGATGCAGGGGCTGGAGCCTGCGATCGAGGAGTACGAGACCCGGCTCGACGAGGCACTTGCTGCCCGTCAGCGCAAGATCGACCAAGAGCAGCCCAAGATTAAAGACGCGATGGCTGTGAACGACCAGCGCGCCGGCGTGGCGTCGATGGAGTCGATCATGAGTGCCCGTGTCGCCGTTCGTGATGTGCAGGATCAGCACCGCCCGGCGCTCACCGAAGCGATCTTGAAAGTCGCCGGCCCCGAGCAGTCCGCCAAGTTTAAGAAAGCCGCGCTTGAGCGCGCGTATCCGAAGGTCTACCGGACCGATCCCATTCTTCCGCTCTTCGATGCTGCGCGAGCGGCCGAGGGTATCACCGCAGAGCAGACCGCTGCTCTCGACGCGCTTCAGGTTCAGTACGTGGTCGAGATTGCTGAAGTCAACGGTCGCCTGACGGACGCGTATCGGGCCGACGAGCCGCGCGAACCCCGCCGCCGCGTCGATCTCATGATCGCCCGCGCGGAGGGCTCGGATGCTGCGAAGCAGCTCAGGAGTGAACCCGCGGCCACCGCGGCTGCTCGTAAAGCCCGTGACGAGACCCACGACAAGTATCGCAAGGCCATCTTGGCGATTCTCTCTGAGGAGCAGCAGAAGACGATGCCGAACTTCGGCAAGGGCGAACGCATCCGTCCTGACGACGCCGAACGGATGCGCGATCTCAAGGAGTCCGGCGCGCGTTCGCGCGATGGCACGTCGACCCCGCTTGGGGCTGGTGCTCCGGCGGGTCGCGGAGCGAAGAAGCCGCGCGGCGAATCCCCGGATCGCGTTCGCTCCGCCCCCGCCGACCAACGCCGCGATACGGGTGCCGCTGGATCTGGCGGACGAGCTGCACCGCAGCGTCAGGAATGAGTGAATGACCGACCGCCGCACGGAAGGCACCGTGCGGCGGTCTCATCGGTATCGACTGCACACCTTCAAGCAGAGAACCTCTTCACGTGATCACGCCTTCTGACCAGCGCCCTGAACGAAGTCCTGTCGCCGAAAACGGTGCGGGTGCACCGATCACGATCAGCTCCGTGACAACGGCGCTCAACGGATCCGCGCCACAGGCACAACGTCTGAGCGATGCGAAGGAACGGGCGAAACTGCTGGGCATCGAGTGGGTGGAGAAGGCGCCGCCTGTCGACCGTGAAGCTGTCGATCTCGTCGACGCCGATGTCGCGGTGCGGCTGCGTGCGATTCCTATTCGGATCGAGCGTGGACGGCTTGTCGTTGCGATGCTCGACCCGATGGACATTGCGAGCGTTGACGAGCTCGCCACGCTCGTTGCGCGGCCAATCACGCGGATCGGACTGGAGGCGGTGGCGTTCGCTGAACTCATGCGCGAGTTCTACGGCACGACTGCCGCCCGCATGGCTGCGAGCCTCGCAGGCGATGCGGAGCTTCAGCAAGGTGATCTTGAGCACAATCTCGACGCCATCGAGGCTGACGACGTTCACCGGATGGCTGAACAGCCGACGCTGATCAACCTCGTGAACCTGCTGCTGCTTGAAGCAATTCAGAGCCGCACCTCGGACGTCCACATCGAACCGTTCGAGCGCGAACTCAAAGTCAAGTACCGCATCGACGGCGTGCTCGTCGAACAGCAGCCGCCTCCCAAGCATCTTCAGCCCGCGCTCATCGGCCGCGTCAAGATCATGGCGGGCATGAACATCGCCGAGCGATACGTGCCGCAGGACGGCCACATCACACTGCGGTTTGAGGGACGCAAAGTCGACATCCGTGTTTCCACGGTGCCCACGCTGTACGGCGAATCAGTCGTCATGCGTATTCTCGACAAGAGCTCACTGCCGCTGGACCTCGTGCACCTCGGCATGAGCGAGCGGCACCGCGCGATCATCGACAAGATGATCGCGAAGCCACATGGTCTCGTGCTCGTCACCGGCCCCACGGGCTCGGGCAAGACGACGTCGCTCTACGCGGCGCTGTCCAAGCTCTATGACCCGCGCAAGAAGATCATCACGATCGAAGATCCCGTCGAGTACGAACTTGCCGGCATCAATCAGATTCCGGTGAATCCGAAGCGCGGCCTCACCTTTGCGACGGGGCTGCGTTCGATTCTGCGTCAAGATCCCGACATCATCTTCGTCGGCGAAATCCGTGACGCCGAAACCGTGGACATCGCTATCCGGTCCGCGCTGACAGGTCACTTGATCTTCTCTACGTTGCACACCAACGACGCGATTTCATCGGTCGGCCGCATGATCGACATGGGCGCGGAGCCCTATCTCGTGGCGAGTGTCCTCGAGGGCCTGCTGGCGCAGCGCCTGGGCCGTCGTGTATGCACGAACTGTGCGGTGTCCGTCCCGCTCCCCGAAGACGTCGAGCATCGTGTGTCGGCGAAGGAACGCGACATGCTGGGCGGCCGGCAGACCCGCGGCGCAGGCTGCGACAAGTGCAAGGGTGCCGGATTCAAGGGACGACTCGGCTTCTTTGAACTGGTGCGGATCACGGCACCGCTGCGAGCAGGCATCGGCGCGAACCGTTCTGTGATCGAGCTCCGCAAGCTGCTCGAGACTGATTTCATCACGATGCGCGACGACGGCATGATCAAGGCCGCCGCCGGCATCACGACACCTGAAGAGGTGCTCCGCGCTACCCAGGATGTCGAAGACGCCGTGATTTGAGTGACGGCACCTGTGTTCGGCGGTTTCCTTTCTGTTCGCTTCCCCATCTTCCTATGCCTTCATTTCGTTACCAAGCGATCGATGCGACCGGCACCTTGAACGGCGGGATGATCATCGCTGCCGACCGAGCTTCCGCGATGCGGCAGCTGCAGGGCCGGGGTGAGTCGCCGGTGTCCCTCGAGCTTGGCGAAGCGGAGATGACCGTCTCGCGCGACGAGGCGGCCGACAACAAGGTGCGCCAAGCGGGACGGATGCGGCTGTTCGGGCGGTCGAAGCGGCCGACGCTCCCGCGATCGGACACCGCGAATCTGGTGCGCGAACTGGCCACCGCTCTTGAGGCGGGGCTTCCCCTGCTGCATGCGTTGAAGACGGTTCGCCGCCAGGCTGACGGCGAAGCCCTGCCGACCATTCTGGACTTTCTCATCGAACGCGTCGAGGCCGGCCAGCCGCTGCACAACGCGGCGCGCGAATACGGCCAGCCGTTCGACGACATGATCGTCGGCATGATGCGCGCCGCTGACGCCAGCGGACGAATGGCCGAGATTCTGCATCAGCTTGCCGATCTGCTCGAGCGATCGGTTGAACTGCGACGCGAACTCTTCGGCGCCACGGTCTATCCGATGATGATCGCACTGCTCATCGTTGTGTCGAGCGGCATTCTCATCACATTCGTGCTGCCAAACATCATGGAGCCCATCCTCGCGCAGGGGCGCGAGCTTCCCTGGCCGACGCTTGTTCTGCTCGCTATCGCTGACGGCCTCCGAAACTGGTGGCCGCTGATCATCGGAGCAGTGTTGGCACTCATCTGGGGGTGGCGCACGTGGATCAGCTCGTTCGAGAACCGCCTCCGCTTTGACGGCTGGCTGCTTCGAATGCCGCTGCTCGGCAAAGTGCTGCGCGACGTTGCAGTCGCCCGGTTTACGCGGACGCTGGGAACGCTCGTCTCGGCAGGCATGCCGATCCTGTCGGCGTTGAAGATTGTCCGTGACACCTTAGGAAACACGGTCCTGATGCGCGCCATCGATGACGTCCAGGACAAGGTCACGACCGGCCAGTCGCTCGCTGATCCACTGGAGCGCTGCGGTCACTTCCCGGCACTGCTCATCCAGATTGTGAACATCGGCGAGCGATCGGGTCGGCTGGAGACGATGCTCCTGCACGCGGCGACTGCGTTCGATCGGCAAGTCAGCAATTCGATCAAGTTATTCACCAAGTCGCTCCCTCCAGTTCTCCTGGTCATCATGGCCGTGGTCGCCGCATTCGTCCTTCTGGCAATTCTTCTTCCGCTCCTCGAACTCCAGAGTGGTCTTGGCGGATGATGTGAAGTTGATGACGCAAATGGCGATTTGACTGGCAGCCGATGGCGGAACCGAACCGTTGGGCAGCGCAGTCGTTGAACCCTTTGGAATGAAAAACATGCTCACTCGACCTTCCCGTCAATCCCGTCTGCAGCGCGAGCGCTCGCGCGGTTCGCGCGGCTCTCGCGGCCGCGGCTTCAGCCTTCTCGAAGTCCTCGTCGCCGTCACGATCGTCGCCATCCTCGCCGCGGTTGTCGTACCGCGCGTCTGGCGGCAGGTGTTCAAAGCCAATGCCGCCAAGGCGAAGGCTGACGCGACCACCATCGCGACGCAGATCAAGATCTACATGACGCAGAACGGCATGTCCTCGGTGCCACCGGACTTTGAACTGACCGAGTTGACCAGCGGTGCTGATCCGCTGCTGGAACCGAATGCACTCAAAGATCCGTGGGGGAATACCTACATGCTCCGCCTTCCAGGCGAGGGGCGCGACTTCGACGTCATGTCGTATGGCGCCGACCTCCAGCTTGGCGGCGAAGGGGATAACGCCGACATCATCCACAACTGAACCTCCTCCGCGTGATCACTTCCCGACGAGCCCGAATCCGATCGGCGCGCCTTGCCCGGCGTGCACGGGGGTTCACGCTCATCGAGGTTCTCGTGGCGATCACTATCCTCGTGATCCTCGGAGCGCTTGTCGCGCCGCGTTTCGGCACGGTGCGCCGCGGCGAGGGGATGCTCGCGGGCGACCAGGTCGAAGGTCTCGTGCGCATGTGGGCCTACCGCAGTGCGATGAGCACGCAGCAGGTGGGAATCTGGCGGAACGGCGAGACCGGTTTCATTTCGCTGAGAGTGCGCGATATCAATCTTGACAACCCGGACGAGGGTTCACTGTGGCGCGAAGATCGGCTGTCGCTGCCGGTGCGACTTCCTGAGACGGTCGAGATCGTCGATGTGACATCCAACGGTGAGCAGCTCGATCCCAATGACTGGTTCGTACAGACCAATCCCGACCGCAGTCGACCGCGCCTGTCGATCACCCTCCGCGACTATGCGCAGGCCGAAACGACGATCTCGATCGAGCCCTACTCGATCGAGACCATTCGAAACGATCCAGGCCAGCAGGTCGTGGGCCGCCGCCCGGTCGATCTTGATCGCGAAGGACAGGAGCGGTCACGATGGTGACTGCACGACCGGGCATCGGCTTGGGCATGGGCGCGCGACGCCCGCACCGCAGACGCCGCGGATTCGCCCTGATTGACGTGATCATCGGCGGCATCCTCCTCGCCATCGGACTCACCGCGATTCTTTCGCTCGGCGCACGTTCCATGAACATGCATCAGCGCGGTGAGCGCGAAGCCGTGGCGGCCGCGCTCATCGATGATCTGCTTTCGATGGTGCTGGCCGACGGACCCAAGGACTTTCCCGAGGTTCAGTCGATCAGCGGCATCTGTGACGACCCGTTCGGAGACTACGAGTACCGCGTCGACATCGACAACGGCGGCTCTGGTGTTCCCTACGCCGTCAGTGTGACCGTTACGCATCTGCCGTCGAACGACGCATGGGTCGTCGAAACGCTCATCGCCGGGAAGATGGGCGAAGAGCCTGATCCTGATCGTGCGCCGCCTGAACCAATCGATCGCGAAGAGCGGTATCGCGAGCAAGAGGAGGCTGAGAATGAACTCTGAGATCGCGAAGGCCGGGCTGTATTTGAATCGGCGCCGAGGCACGCGCTATGGGCGTCGAGCCGGCTTTACGCTCATCGAACTCATCATCGCGGGGACGGTCGCTGTGATCGTGCTGGGAGCGCTGACGATTTCGCTCGCGCAAATCGGTCGCGGACGCACCGTCGTGATCCGTCGACTTGACGCTCACATGCGGGCGACAACCGCGCTTGATGCCATCCGCCGCGATCTCACGAGCGTCATGCGATCTGACGACCTCTTTGACACACGGCTGCTCATTACGGACAGCTCGGTGGCGTCCGGTCGCCGTGGACTTGGCGATCTCGATCGTGACGAGCTGCTGCTCTTCAACAACCGTCTCGGTGCGGTGCGCCTCGGGAACAAGTACCAGGGCGAGGGAAGCGAGTATGAAACGCAATACCGGGTGGTTGATGACGAAGCCGGTTCAGCGCTGTGGCAACGCCGCGATCCCGTGCCCGATCGCCAGCCCGAAGGCGGCGGCGTCGCGACCCCGCTCGTCGATGGAATCGTGGCGATTCAGTTTCAGGCGTATGACGGCGAGTCCTGGTACCCCGATTGGGATTCGGACCTCTACGGGCTCCCGTGGGCAGTTCGCGCGACGGTGACTGCGGTTGGCGACAACCCCAACGGGGATCCCTTGAGTGATCCCGGTGCGCTCGTCGCGCTGCGGACGACAATCGCCATCGACCGCATCATTCCTCCGAAGCCCTTGGAGGAAACGGAAGAAGAGAAGGAAGCTGCAGCGGCCGAAGCCGAGGCCGCAGCGGCTGAAGCTGCCGGTGATGGCGCGGATGGCGGCACCGGCGT
>JAWXBD010000082.1:0-17080 GCA_034439815.1 Phycisphaerae bacterium | reverse complement strand
GTCCCTCCGCCGCAGACGATCTCGCCCTCCGTGGTCAGCGCCACAGTGTGGTTCCCTCCGGCGGCGACGTCGATGTAGGTGCCGTCGAGCCCCTCGCACGCCGAGGGCGGCAGCGGGTTGCCCCAGCACTCGATGCTGCCGTCCGAGCGCAGGGCGACGGCGTGGTTCTCGCCGGCGTCGATGGCGACGAATTCGTTGCCGGGCGGCAGTTCGCACTGGCCGAACAACGCCGCGCCCCAGCAGGCGAGCGAGCCGTCATCGCGAATCGCGAGCGAATAGCGGTCGCCGCCGGTGACCTTGACGAACGTCCCGGGCGGCGGATCGCACTGGCCGAAGGCGTTGTCGCCCCAGCATTGAACCGATCCGTCGGGGCGGATGCCCAGCGAATGCGAGTACCCCGCCCCGATCGCGACGAAGGGTCTAGGGGGCACGTCGCACTGGCCCTCGTCGTTCTTGCCCCAGGCGACGACATCGCCGTCGGCGCGGCGGGCGAGGCCGAAGTTCCAGCCTGCTGCGATCTCGACGTAGGGGCCGTTGGGGATGATGCGCTGACCGCTTGAATTGTCGCCCCAGCAGACGATGGTGCCGTCGATGCGCCGGGCCACCATGTGGAACGAACCTGCGGCGATGCGATCGAACTCCCCGCTCGGCGCTGCTAACTGACCGAACTGCTTGTCTCCCCAACAGTGAAGCGTGCCGTCCACGCGTATGGCTGCGTTGAAACTCGAGCCAGCGCTGATCGCCCCAAACTGACCGGGGGGCGGCACGCCTTGGCCGAAACCATTGGAGCCCCAGCACGCGATCGTGCCGTCCTGCCTCAGCGCAATCGCATGACTGGCGCCGGCGCGGACCGATACGAAGTCGCTGCCGAGGGGAGGATTGCACTGGCCCGAAGTGTTCTTCCCCCAGCATGCTGCTGCCGTCCGCTCGGAGCGCGACGCTGAACTCATTCCCGGCGCTTATGGCCTGGAACGTGCCTACTGGAGGGTTCGCAAGTCCGAATGAGCTATCGCCCCACGTCACGATCGCGCCTGATGGCGTGAGTCCAAGCGCGTGGGTCTTTCCGGCGTCGACGTCGAGGAGCGCAACGTCTGGAGTGTCGCACTGGCCAAAGTTGTTGCTGCCCCAGCAGTGGGCGGCGCCGCGCGCGTCAAGTCCGACGCCGAAGCTCGTTCCGAGGTCGAATTCGACCAAGGCGAGGGTCGGGGGGGCGAGCCTGACCGGACGTGTCATCGCCCCAAGCCAGCGCGACGCCCTCGGGCAGCAGCACACCCGACGTGGTGCCGCCTGCGGCGAGGTGCTGAAGCCCAGCCGGCAGGCGCTGGCCCGGAAGGACAACGCCGCCGACAACGGTCCCCGGGCCGATCACGCCTGATCCGAAGGCCATCTGGTGGGCCGCAATCCCGAGAAGGAGTGCCCCCACACTCGCAATCTTGGGACCCGACGTGCGATCGCGACTAGCAGTGACGTTCCTCAAGTGCCTCATGGCGAACTCCTCAGTCATCCCGCGTGGTCGGACACCCGGGCGAGCGAGCGTGACCCAGCGCAACCGACCATGCCGCACCCGCCACCACCGGCGAACCGAGCCGCAGAGAGAGGTTTCGCATGATTGTGTCCCCAGAGCCCGAGTCATGACCGCGTGACTCGTCTGCCGATTGTGACCAAGCCTCTGCGCCGATGCGAGCGTGAAGGAACTCGATTTTGAACAGGCACATTTCAACTCGATTTTGGACAGGCACATTTCCATCGGGACAGGCACATTTCCATCGACTGCATCAACGCGAACGTCGTGAGCGCATCGTCAACGGCGCGCGACGCCGGGCAGCATCCGCAGGCCGAAGCCTGATCGTGAGCGGATTTGGACACGCACGTTGCGGTCCCACCTTTCGATCACGGGCACGCCTGATCGCGACGAAGGGCCCGCTCGGCACGTGGCGCCGGCCGAGCGTTCTCGCTCTTGAAGCACTGTCGCCATTGGGCTGCCAGGTTGAATCGCCCTCCGCAAAGCCGCTTCAAATGCGCGGGGGTGTGCGGACGAGCGTCCCTCTCGCCCACAACACAACAGGCGAGCCCAGAGGCTCGCCCGTTGTCCGATCCGTGTGCGCTTCAATCACCGTGCAGCGGCGACCGGCGTCTTCTTCGCCCCCGCCGCGATCTTCCGCTTCGCGTACGCCACCGCCGCGAGCGCGGTCGACGGCTGCGCCTTCGACTCTGCGAACACCTCGAGCGTGGTCTGCTCGATCTCCTCGATCTTGGCGTCGAGCTGAGCTTCCGTGAAGCCAAGATAGAGCCCGGCAAGACGAATGAGTCCGCCGCCGTTGGCCACGAAGTCCGGCGAGTAGAGGATGCCGCGCTTGGTCAGCAGTGCGCCGTCCGATTCCGGCACCAGCAGCTGGTTGTTCGCACAGCCGCAGAGGATCGCGCACTTCAGCCCTTCGATCGTCTTCGTGTCCAGAATGCCGCCGAGCGCACAGGGGGCGATGATGTCCACTTTCTCGGCGAACAGGTTCTTGTCATTGCCCAGCGCCATGCAGCCGAGCTCTTCCACAGCGCGCTTCACCGTGGGGACGTGCACGTCGGTGACGAGCACTGCTGCACCGGCTTCGCGCAGCAGTTTCGCGAGCCGATAGCCCGTCGCGCCGACGCCCTGAATGCCGACGGTGAGATTTGCGAAGTCGACCTTCTTGCCGAGGTGCTTCAGACAGGCCTTCATCGAATTGAAGCAGCCGAGCGCGGTGTACGGCGAAGGGTCGCCGCCGTGTGAGACGGTGTTGCCGCCCATCACATGCTTCGTCTCCATCGCCATCCAGTCGCAGTACTGCGGGCTGACGCCGACATCCTCAGCAGCGATGTACTTGCCGGCCATCGTGTCGACGAAGCGGCCCATCGCGCGAGCCTCGGCCTCAGTCGGCTGATGACCGGACTTCGGCATAAGAATGATCGACTTCGCGCCTCCCATCGTCAGACCTGCCGCCGCCGCTTTGTACGTCATGCCTTCCGACAGGCGCAGCACATCGAACAGCGCATCATCTTCTGTCGCGTAGCACCAGCGGCGGGTGCCGCCGAGCGCATTGCCCAGGACAGTGGAATGGATCGCGATGATGGCCTTCAGACCGGTCGCCGGATCCTGATGAAACGCCACGCGCTCGTGGCCGTACGAAGACATCTGCTCAAGTACGTTCATGGTGGGTGAGAGTCCTGTCTGCAAAGAGCCGGCGGCGCGTGCGCGCGACGACGGTGCGGGTGAATTGGGGCGCGGCAGAGTAGCAGTTTCACGCGCGGCGTTTGTCGCCGGCAAATGGCTCAAACCTTCTGCTTGGCGAGAGGACCGTTGTAGATCGATCCCGAGCCAAACTGCGGCACGGACGACTCGTTTTCCGGACGCCCCTTGCCGCGCGCCGATGCATCCGGCGTGCGCTCCGGAATGTCGTAACGCTCGTTCGGCAGCGTGTCTGCCCATTTCAACACGCCCTTCGCCGCGATGCGCATCGTTGCGTCGGTATGCGTGTGCAGCGCCCGCAGCTCCTTCGCGATTTCGTCATTGCCAATGGCGCAGAGATGCTCGACGACACTCATCTCGTATTCGAGATCGGTGCCGTCGAGACCGTTGCGGATGTTGGCGTCGAGCCGGCTCAGGCTGCAGGACATCGCATGGATCCACATGGCGCTGAGCGAGAGGCGCGACTGGATCATCTGATTTCCGACGAGACTCTCCTCGTGCTCCTTGAACGCGAGTTTCACTGCGTGGCTGTGATCGCGGATGCGGAGCATGAGTTCGTTGCCGAGCCGATGCAGCTTCGGGTGCAGCTTCGAGAACGTCGGCGCGGCGCGGCGCATGCCGAGATACAGCTCAGCGCCGATCTGCAGCGCAGAGCCGATGCTCTTCGTCGGATTGTTCTTGATCGCGAGCATCCACTCGCCCAGCTGCTTGGAGCCGTAGGCGAACACAAACGAGTGCATGATCTCGTTCGCCCCTTCAACGATGATGTTGATGCGGCTGTCGCGCCACACGCGCTCGATGTCGTTCTCGGTCATGTACGACTCACCGCCCATGATCTGGATCGCATCGTCAACCGTGCGGAACCCCAACTCGCTGCAGAAGACCTTGCACATCGCGGTCTCGACCATGATGTCGGTGTCGCCGCGATCAAGGAAGCCGGTCGTCATGTACAGCATCGAATCCATCGCGTAGACGTAGGCCGCCATCCGCGCGAGCTTCTCCTGCACGAGATCGAACTCAGCCAGGGGCCGATCGAACTGATAGCGATACTTCGCCCACTTCACGGCCTGTTCGAGCGAGAACGACGCGCCGCCGAGCATGCCTGCCGACAGCGTGCAGCGGCCGTAATTCAGGCAGGTCATGGCGATCTTGAATCCCATGCCTTCCTTGTGCAGCAGATTTTCCTTCGGAACACGGACGTTCGTCAGGCGGATGCGCGCCTGCCACGTGCCGCGAATCCCGCACTTCGAGCGGTTGCGGCTGAAGATGTCGACGCCTTCCATGTCCGGCGTGCAGATAAGCGCGGTGACGACTTCCTTCTCCTTGCCGTCCTTGTCCTTCACCTTCTGCTTCGCCATCACCGTGAACAGTCCCGACAGCGCTCCAGATGTCGCCCACTTCTTCTCGCCATTGAGAATGTAGTGCGAGCCGTCCGCGGACAGCTCGCAGTGCGTCTCCTGGCCGCCGGCATCGCAGCCGACGTTGGGTTCGCTCAGGCAGAACGCGCTGAGCGTGTCCTTCGCCATGCGGGGGAGAAAGCGCTTCTTCTGCTCTTCCGATCCGAACAGCATGATCGCCTTGCAGCCGATGGACTGATGCGCCGACACGAGCACTGCCGTCGAGCCGCAGTAGCGGCCGATGCGCTGGAGTACGCGGTTGTAGCTCGTAATGCCGAACCCGCCGCCGCCGTGCTCTTTCTGAATCGTCATGCCGAGCACGCCGAGATCGAACAGCCGCTGGATGACCCACTGGGGGATCTCTTGCTTGTGATCAATTTCGTAGCGCGGATGCTCGTTGCGGAGGTACTCGTCGAGCGTGGCCAGCAGCTGATCGCATCGCGCCGTCTCGTCGGCGGGAATCGACGGATACGGGAACACCACGTCCTCGCGAAAATTTCCCCAGAACACGTTCTTCAAAAAACCCATCGTCGCGGGATCGGGGCCGAGCATCTCCGCGGCCTGCTCGATCTGCTTGCGATCCCGGGCCGAGATGTTCTTCAGATCCTTCGCGAGGTTCGCGTTGCTCATGTCAAGTTTCCGTTGGTGAATGTGGTGAGTGGCGGAGAGCCTGTCGTGATGCCCGTCGCGAGAGTGGCCGAGGATGCTGCCGAGCATCAGGCCTTGGCGAAGAAGGCGTCCAGCTTGGCCCGTGCTTCAGGCGTGTGACGGAGCCGAATCAGATGTTGACGTTCGGCTTCGACGGCCTTGGTCCAGCCGTTTCGAATTCCCGTCTCGACGGCCTCGACCACCGCGGTGGCGGCGACTGAGGGGGGCAGTGTAGGGCGAACCGCTTCCAGACCGGCGCGGACGCGCGTACTCGTTGCCGGATCGATCGCGATGGGATGGGACCGAGAAGTCGTGCGCGGGTGCGCGCGGAGCCAGGCAAGAGACGCATCGCGGAGGTGGGCGGCAGTCGCGACCGTTTCGGCAAACAGGCCCGCCGGAACCTCCGTGCTTTTCCAAGTCTCCCCGGTGGCGGTGCCGCGAATGGCCAGGCCGGGCTCGATTCGAACCGGCAGCATCTGGGTTCCGCCCCACCCTGGGCAGATGGAGAGGCCGGCTTCCGGGAGGCCGATGCGATAGGGCTTTTCCGAAGCCGGCGTAGCTACACCGATGAGGGCGTCGCAGTGCATCGCGATTTCCAGTCCACCGCCCAGGGCGCTCGAGTTGATCGCGGCGACGGACGGGCAGGGAAGGCGGGCGATCTGGCCGAAGGCGTCCGCTCCCCGTTGCAGATAAGCGTCGAGGCCGGCGTCGTCCAGTGAGTCGATCTCGGCGAGGTCCGCACCGGCGACGAACACGCGCGTGCTCGCCGACTGCAGCACGAATCCGGTCGGCGTCGGACCCTGTGCGAGCTCCGCGAAGAACGCCAGCAGTTCGTCGATCAGCCACGAATCTAAAACGACGACGCCGCCGCGCGGCTTGGCGGGATTCGGAATGAGGGACAGAAAGACGACGCCGTCGGCTGTCCGCTCACTTGGGAGCGTGCAAGGACGCGCGGGGGGCACTGCGGGGGGCATATGCGACGGATCGTACGGAAAGTCGCGCCGGGCTCCAAAAGGGAACCGGTCCAAACACGGGCACCGGCCGCTCCGCAACGCGAAGACGGCCGGCAATCCCTCACTCCCCCCTCAGGAGACCCTTGGCTCTGGCACCCCACCCTGCGGAAGTCAAACGCCTTCGCTCACGGACCAAGCAGCTCGTAGGTCAGGCTGAGTTCGAGCTTCGCGTTCCCCTCGTCCACAGTGAACTTCTTCGTGAGCTTTCCGTTCGGTGCGTTGCGGACTTCCGTCAGCGTGACCTTCGCGTCCTTCTTCCCGTACTGCGCGAAGCCACGATCACGATCACGTGTGGAGGCGCCGGCATATTCAGGATCGGGAAGACCCATGATGCGGTCCTTCATATCGATGGTGACGACGATTTCGTCGCCGCTCGAGGTTGCCGCGTTGATGTTGAAGACTCCGCTCTCGCCGACGCTGATCGGCTGCCCCTCTTTGCCGTCGACAGTCTGTGCCGCGCCTTTGAACCACAGCACTCGCTCGCCACTGTTCTTCGGCAGACTGTTCGCCACGGTGACCGACCCGAACAGCTCTTCGTCACCGAAGTCAACGACCTTCAGGGGCTTGATCGAGTCGAGCGTGACCTTTACCTGCGACGCGCGGAAACACTCCTTGTCAATGAGTTCAGCGAATGCGCCGACCTTTGCAGGCGCGTTGTCAGCGGCGTATCGCAGCGTGTACGCGATCGGCACTGCACCGACGCCGCCCACGGTCGGGTCGATCTGCTCGATGTAGTTTCGCAGCGTCGCGAGGTCACGCACCTGCACGGCGCTTTGCACGCTGCCACCGACGACCGTCATGCGCACGAATCCTGCTTCGAGCGAGATCTTCGCATCGGCCGAAAGACTGCGGTTCGCCTCAGCGAGCGTCGTCCCGCCTGCGCTGACCGCAAGGAGACCGCTCAGCACCGCGGAGGCCTGGGCTCGCGAGATGACTGATCCGACCATCAGAAAAGCGCGACGGCCATACTGCACATCCGTGATGCACACCGCGTCAGGCGGCGCCGACCCGTCGATCGTTGACGCCGGACCTTCACCGCCCATGGAGATCGTGTAGTAGACCTGGTTGAGTGAAGCGACGGCGACGTTCACACCTTGCTCGAATCCGGCCGCTGCGCTTTGCGATGCGCCGACGTTCGCCGGCACGCCGAGCAGCGCCTCGAGGTTCGCCTCGGTCGAGGCTTCCAGCTCGACATTCACCTGCGATCCCGCCTTGAACTCGACTTCGGTGTATTCGAGAAACGCATTGGCGTTCGCATTCGCTGCGCCCGAGCGCAGCTCGTTGATCGCGACCGTGACGTTCGTGCGATCATTGAAATTCGCGACATCGGCGGCGACGGGATTGTTCAGATTGAAGACGTCGATCGTGATGCTGCCGGGCGTGCGCGGAAGCGCCAGCGGTGTGAACACGCCGCGCACCACATCCGAGTCCTTGAAGAGGGCGCCGGGGTAGATCACGCTCTGGTTCTGCGAGCTGGGGAGTCCCGCGACGAGGAGCGGTCCGACGAACTCCCGCGCGATGTCGATCGGCGTTGATTCGCAGACGATCAGATCATTCGCGCCGCGGTCCACGGAAGTCGCGCCGTTCTGCGTCTTGGGCAGCGTGAGCTTCGTCCGGCTCATCATGTACTTGACGCCGTTGGGTGCCGTTCCGACTGCCTGCGGCGCCTGCATCGGGACCAGCTTGCCGTATCGGTTCGGCATGTTGCCGATGAGCGCGAGCTTGGCCCGGGCGCTCAAGTTCTTGTACTGCCCCGTGATGAGGTCCGACATCTTCAGCGAGTCCAGCTGTGGGTTCTTGAGCTGGCGCGCCCCGCCGCTCAGATCCTTCTTCTTCGCCTTGAGGTCCGCCTTCTTGCTGGCCGGCGAGCCAGGCCTGGACGGAACGCCCTGTCCGAATGCGAGTGTGGTCGTCGAGCAGAGAAGTGCGCAGACCAACAGCGAGCACAATGATTTCGTTGCCATTGCAGTGACCTTTATTCGAGGTGGTTGTCGTCAGGTGTGCGGGGAATCCCGCATCACCGGTTGCTGAAAGGGAGTAGCCGTCGCGCGCCGCTACTTGGACGCAGCGTTGGAAGACTTTTCATCGGACACGGCTGTAGAACGTCCGATGGCCGGGCTCGCCAAGAACGAGCTGCCCCTCGTGCAGCGCATACCGCAGGCGCCCTGCCGAGCCGTCCTGGCGGGCCAAGACGATGTGGCGCACGCCGTCGCTCGACGCCGTGCTCCAGCGACCGCGTTCCGTCACGGTGAAGGCCGCGCCCACGGAGACGTTTCCATTGCCGCCGGCTGATTGCGAACCCCGGCCGTATGTCCCGTCGCTCTTGAGCTCGAAGTGGTGGTCGATCACGAGACTCGTGCCGCCGAAATCGGAGCTGCCCGCAGGCGACGAGTACGTTTCCTCGGCGCGCCAGTGCCCGGCGACGCTGGGATCGTGCGTGGCCGCGGTGGTGGTGTCGGTCTGGGTATCCAGCTGCGGAGCCGACCACTGGACCGTCGCGAACATGGCTCGCACGTCGGCGTCGCCAGCCAGTACGTGTTCCGATGCACCGGTGAGCGCCAGCGCGATCAGATGTCCGTCGATCACCTTGGCGAGCACGTGAATGCGATTTCGCGCCGCGGCGTCGCCTGGTTCTTTGGCCCGCTCGACGAACCGCAGCCGCAGCGTGCCGGCCAGTGAGGACGGCTTGCCGTCGCTGCGATAGCCGGGGATGTTCGATCCGAACTGCTTCTCGATCTGCTGCACCACATCCTGATTGGCGAGATCGAGCGCGGGATCCCACGCCTCGCTCGACATGATGCACATCAATGCCGGACCGGATGCGTCCTCCACAGGGCTCGGACTCAGCAGCAGATAGCCGCCCTCTTCGCGCGACGTCCAGTCGTCCGGCACACGAATGGAAATTCCATTCGCGCCGGTGAGCAGTCGGGTCGGACGCTCGTCGATCGCCGCAACGGCATCCACGATCGGTGCGATCTGCGCGGCCGTGGATGCTGCGATGCCTGCGCTCAGGATCGTCACGATGACCGCGATGCGCTGAACTTGCTGAACACGATGACGAACGGGGTGCTGAATCGCGCGACGTCCGTTGAACTGTGGTGCCATGGTCGTCTCCTGTTTCGAGCAGGCCTGCGTGGCCGACTCCAAGGGCGTTAGCCACTCGGCCACAGGCCTTGGACGCGACTTGCACAATCACGCGGAAAATTCATAGCTTTTTCCAGAGGGGGTCACAGAGCGCGGTAGGGTGCGGCGAGAACTGGGATTCAAGCGTGAAACCAGACGTGGAAGGCGGGGAAGGGGGTGGAAACGTTCATGCGAACTCACACTCATTTGATGGGATGTATGGCGGCCGCGGGCTCGCGGTCAGTTGGGTCATCAGTTGGGCCAGCGCCGCAGTGGCTGCTCGCTGTTGTCGTCGTCCTGCTCACCGCGTCATCGGTCATGGGCGGGGCGTTGCGCCCAGACGCGACTTTGGTAACGCAGACATGGGCGGCGCGCGAACTGGCGGCGCCGGCCGCGGACATCCTGAGCGGTCGATTGCGCCTGCCCGTGCCGTCGATCCATGAATCACGGCACGCCATGATTCCTGTCACCGCCACGGCGGAACCAGATGGAACGGCGACCGGGGTCATGACCTTCGCGCATCCCGGCGGTCGGCTCGCTGTCGCCTACGCCTTTCCCGCCGTCGATGCAGCGCAATGGACGGCGCAGCTCATCACGCAGGACGGCCGCGTTGGCTTCGATAGTGCGGCGCATGATCCTGGGCGGCCGGCCGCTGGTGTATCGCTGCAGACCGGTGATCTCGCCGCTGTGATGGGCATCGGCGCTTCGGGATCAGCGTCGCCGACGATCAATCGCCTCGACCTCACCGACGCCACCGCCGGCACGTGGACGCTCGTGTGTCATGGACCTGCGAGCGGCGTGGGTGCGAACGGCGTGGTGATTGTCTCGACGGACGAGGGACCGGCGCTTCGCGCCCACTGGCAAGACTTGGCGTTTCGTGCGGGATTTCCAGCGTTTCTGGAAATCGATGCCGATGGCACGCTCTTGAATGTGAACGCCGCCGTCGAGCGCGTCGGTGCGGAACAGCGTGCGCTCCGCGAGGCCTCGGTGCGGGTGAACCTTTCAGAGGATGCGGGCGGATCGGCAGCGGTCGTGCTCATTGCCGACACGCCGGGCACCTACGTTGTGACGGTGCGTGCCAACGTGCGAGCCTGGCGCGACGGCTCGATCGCGCTGCGGAGCTGCGAACTGCTCGTCCACGTGCCGGAAGCGGGCGGCCGCTTTGCCGGCGCAGCGGTGAGCGCACCGCTGGACGCGCATCGAGAGCGCATTGACTTGCCGCTCGACGCGCCAGCGGCCGGCGGCGTCGCACTGGTCGCGGCGGAGGTGTGGTCGGTCGATGGACAGCGCGAGACCCCGGTCTGCTGGATTGCGAACCTCTGCGAGACGGGCGGCCCGACAGCCGCTGCGTCGCTGGTGTTCGACCGGCGCTGGCTCACGCTCATCGGCGTTCACGGCGGCGATATCGAACTGCGCAATCTGCGCCTGCAGCAGCGTGACTCGTTCGTGGTACTGGATTCGCTCCCGCGCGTTCCGCTCGGACCCGTTGCAACGCCGGTGCTCAGCGGCCCGCGCGACGACGCATCGCTCCTCCGGGCGCTCACGCACGGCCGCGCCGGCGGTCACCCGGTTGCGTCCACGATCGCCCCTGTCTCGAACGTCAACGACGCCACCGCGCCGGGCACGCATGCTCTCGTTCTCGTCCATGGCTACTGCGCCGACGGCGTGACGTTTCCGCCGGAGCACTTCTCCGGTGACCGGAGCGTGTTCCTCGACCCAGGCGCTGCTCGCAGCAACAACGACTTCGCGCAGCTCATCCTGAGCCACGGCGCGCAGCACAAGAGTTTCGGCACGGTCGCCCACAGCCAAGGCGGACTTGCGAGTCTGCACCTCCACACGTTTTACTGGAGCGGACTTGCGTGGGCGAAGACGACGGCCGAAGGCGCGCGGCTGATTCAGTCGGTCGGCAGTCCCTATCAAGGGACGCCGCTCGCGGGCAATCTCGCGATCCTCGGCGCGATCTTTGGCGTCGGCTGCGGGGAGCTCTTTGATCTGTCCGTCGATGGCGCGGCCCTGTGGCTCTCCACCATTCCAACGTGGGCACGGCAAGACGTGTGGTACTGGACGACACAATACTTCGACGGTCCGGGCAGCTTTGACTGGTGCGACTTCGTGTCGGATCTCTTCTTGAGCAATCCGAATGACGGCGTGGTCGAGAGAGTGGCGGGGCAGCTTCCGGGCGGCAACGACATGGGCCACAAACAAGGATGGTGTCACACAACGGGCATGGATGATCCGCCGCAATACAACGATCAGGTCCGCAACATGGAGATGGATGCCAATGCCGCGCGTTGAACACCATGACGACAATGAAACGCCGAGCCGACAAGGTCTGCGTTGGGCGAGCGTCTCCGCATTGCTTGCCGTCGCGCCGATGTTGCTCGAACATCAGCTGCACGCGCAACAGGTGTGTGTCACCGAGCAGGTCGCGATTCCCGACGGCCAGCGCAGCGTCGCGATTCCGTTGCGCGTGGCTGCACGAGGCAGTGCGCGGCAGGCGCTTGTGCACGTTCGCGTCTCGGTGACGATCGCGCATCCCTGGGTCGGCGACCTCCAGGTCCTCGTGCGCCATCCCTCAGGCGTGGAGGTTGTCGTCGTCGACCGTCCCGGATTTCCAAGCCTCTCCAACTTCCCCGGCCCGTGGGGATGTGGCGGAGACGGGATCACGGCCACGTTTGACGACGCCGCCGCTGCCGACGCCGAGACAATCTGCGAAATCACAGGCACGGCGATCGCTGGCGAGTTCCGGCCCTTCGAGGCGCTGACGGCGTTCGACGGCCTTCCACCAGATGGCGAGTGGATAATTCTCGTGAGCGATCTGGCGCTTGTTGACGCGGGGACGGTGGAGAGCGTCTGCCTGGAACTCGCGAGCGCGGACGTTGTCACGTGTCCCGCTGATCTGGACGGCAATGGCGCTGTCGACGGCGCGGATCTCGCGGTGCTGCTGGGCAAGTGGGGAGCGTCGTGCGAGAACTGTCCTGCGGATCTCAACCAGGACGGCACGATCGGCGGCGCTGATCTCGCGATTGTGCTCGGCGCGTGGGGGGCGTGCGGCGGGTAGCTGTTCCCCGGCTGGTCAATCTCCGACGCCCACGAGTTCCTCAGCCGTCGGCGCCCGATGGCCGCTTTGCTGCAGGGTCAACCTGCTCTTGAAACGCTTCAGGATCCTTGGAGCGTTCGATCAGCAGTTGCGTCACGAACACGTACGTGGCAACGGCATGGACGTCTCGCTGCTCCAACGGGTGGCCTGCCGCGATGTCGGGCCCGCGACACCCGAAATACTCAAACAGAAGTTTGCGATCTCGTGCGACGGCATCCTTGAATCGGAGCGGCCCTTCCCGGTCGAGACGAGTCGCGATGAGTGCCAATCGAGCCACCGCTTCCGCATCGAGCAGCGTGCGCCGCTTGGCGTCCTCGATCGCGCCTCCAATTTCCCGCAGCATTGATCCCGCCGCGAACGAGTGTCCGACCGTGGGATCGGACGCCACGTGAATCGCGCAACGCAGCGCCGCGGCGATAGCCTCCTCCGCGGTGAAGAGCGGCTCGTTGCCGCGCAGTGACGATCCGTCGGCCACGGACGGTTCCGTCCCCAAGAGCGCATCCGCAAGCAAGAGACGCACGGCACCGCGGAGATCGAGCACGTACCCCGGGTACAGACTCGGCTTCCGAACGCCCTTGCGATACAGGACAGCGAGATCGCAACGCGACCGTTGCGCGGCCTCCTGAAAGCACGCGCGGAGCGGGGCGCGATACGGATCAATGGCCCGCCGCGCCGAACTCTTCCCCTCCGGTGCCAGCACTCCAGCAGCGACGCGTCCCACCGCTATTTCGCGCTGCCGATCGAGGGGCATTCCTTCAACCAGGCGCGCTGCCCGCACGTAAGCGAGCGCGGCGTTTGCGTAATGCGCCGCGCTGACTTTGCCGGTGCGGATGTCGTCCAGCATCCGGTACCGCGCCTCGATGTCGTCACTCATCCTCCACGCGGACTCAGCGGCGCGTCCCACGCCGGGCATCAGGAGTGTCGCAATCTCGCCTTCGGCCCCGGACTCGATCCGCGCGTTCAGTTCGCTGATGGCCTTCCGAGCGGCGTCACGATCGGGGTTCTCCACCGCGCTCGCATACTCGTCGCAGAGCGTGTCCATGCGGTCAAGCTGCGCCCGCAGCTGTTCTGGATCAAAATGAACGCCGGGATTTCGAACGCCCAACATTGAAAACATCGAGGCGATCTCGCGAGGGTCCACCTCGCCGCCGACGATTGCCTGTTCGAACGACGTTCGTGCGCTATCACTTTCACCTCGAACGGCGGCAGCAAGGCCGAAAGGATCGGCGCCGCGCATCGGCTCAAGCGATTGTGCAAGAAGGTCCGCATGCGCGGCGCCGAGCGAGCCAGTGTTCAGCAAGTCCTCGACCGTCCGATCCTGCAATCCAAGCATCGCTGCGCTGACGAGGCTCGAGAGGATCGTGCTGTCGCCACGCGCGTGACCGCTGAACCCCGCAACCGCGCGCAGCGACTCCGTCGCGCCGTCGATGTCGCCGTCATGCATGCGCACCTGCGCCTCGAGCTTTAGGAACCGCGCGGCAGTCCGGAACTTGGCAAGGTGCGGCAGACGGATCATGTAGCCTTGTGACCGATCGAGCGAAAAGTCACACGCGTTGATACCGGCACCAGCGCGCATGGAATCGACATATGGCTGCACCTTCGCCAGCGCGGCGCGGACTGCTGGCGTGGGCGCGCCCTCGATGGGATCGGTCAGCAGGATCAGCTCCTCATCTGTCACCAACGGAGAGTCGCCGCGCGCTATCGAGTCCCACCACGTGAACGCCTGGTTGTACACCCGCGATGAGCAGCGCCGCAGCAAGTGCGACAGGACGTAGAGGACCGATCATCGCGCACCCCGCTCAGATTCCATGGACTTCGCATGCACTGCAAGAAGCTCGCGCATCGCATCAGCGTCGAACCAGCCCTGCCGCGCCACGATCACGCCGGCCCGATCGACCAGTACACCGAGATTCGGCGAATTCCCGATCGCGTTCCACGCGCTGTTGTCGATCGAATCGACGACCACGGCGGAATGCGTTACGAACGAGTCGCGGTATCGCTTCGCGAGCGTCAAGCGCTCCGCATCGGTCGTCGGTTGACGCACGAGCACGTCATCGCGCACGTTGTCCTTCGGCACCCACACTTCGTTCGTATATGCGTTCGTATATGGACAGACATCTTCGGTTGGATGCGCATCGATGGTGTAGAGCGTGACGAAGAGCGCGTCGCCGCCCGATGCTTTTGCCAGCGCCTCGAAATCAGCCTGCTGCCGCCGCGCGACATTGCAGGTGAGTGATGCGGTGATGAGGACGAGCGGCCGTCCCGCGCGAAGCGCGTCGAGGCTGGTGGTCCGCCCGTCGAGTGTGCGCACCGTCATCGGCGGCAACGGCTGGCCCGGCTGCGGACCGTTTGCGGCAAAACGTGCCCGCGCCGCCTCAAAGCCGAACTGAGGCCCGGGGTCCTTCGGTTGCGACGAGCATGCGGCCAGAGCCGAGCTCAGGACGGCCGAAGTGATCAACGCCGAACGCAGAAGTCGCATGATGCGGCGAGCGTAACACCGGCCGCCGTATTGGCGCGCAAAAAGGGCGGTGTTCCCGCCACGTGACGAAGCCGAGCGCGCGTCGCGCCCGGCTCCATCATCTCTGCACCGGATTGCAGCCGCCCGTGCGCCGGGGTCCCTTCGTAAGCACCGGCGCACACGGGCTCCATCGGCGTGTTTGCAGCGCCGACGAAACGACGCTGCGTGCGAGCCGATTGCAGCATTCTTCTCAGGACATCCAGCGCAGCTCTCAGCGCGCACCGACGCGCACCGGCACCATCCGCTCGGCGATCTGCACGGCGTTGAGCGCGGCGCCTTTCCGCAGCTGATCGCCCGCGACGAACAGTTCCAGTCCGCGATCCGGATTCTGGCTGAGATCCGCACGGATTCGCCCGACCAGCACGTCGTCGCCACCGGCCGCATCGATCGGCTCGGGGAACTTGTTGTTGCCGCGATCATCGACGATGCGCACGCCCGGCGCGCTGGCGAGAATCGCGCGGGCATCGCGCTCCGAGAGCGGTTCGCGGAACGTCAGGTTGATCGACTCGCAATGTGCCCGCAGCGTCGGCACGCGCACGCACGTCGCAGCGATGCGCACCTTGGGATCGTTCCAGATCTTCCGCGTCTCAAGGAGCAGCTTCTTCTCCTCTTCGTTGTATCCGTCCGCTCCGACAGCCGAGTTGTGGCTGAAGACGTTGAACAGATACTGCCGTCCGAAGATCGTCGTCGTGTATTCGAATCCGGCGACAAACTCGCGCGCCTGCGTTTCCAGTTCGCGCATCGCTGCAGCGCCGGCGCCGCTCGCCGCCTGATACGTGCTCACCACCATGCGCTCGACTCCAACCGCGCGGTGCAGCGGTGACACGGCCATGAGCGCGATGATCGTTGAGCAGTTCGGGTTGGCGATGATGCAGGGCTTCGTCAGCGAATCAAGCACGTCGCCGTTGACTTCCGGCACCACGAGCGGAACCGACGGATCCATGCGAAAACACGACGAGTTGTCGACGACCAGCGCGCCCGCATCGACCGCGATCGGACCATAGTGCTTGCTGACGGCTTTGCCCGCGCTGAAGAGCGCGACATGCACGCCGTCGAAGCTGTCCTCGGTGAGTTCCTCGATGAGGTGCTTGCGCCCTTGGAAATCGACGACGTTGCCCGCGGATCGTTTGCTCGCCAGCAGGCGCAACGAGCGGTGCGGAAAGCGGCGAGCCGCAAGGATCGACAGGAATTCTTCGCCGACGGCGCCTGTGGCGCCGACGACCGCAACGACGGGGTCCGACGGAATCATGCGGAGAATGTACAAAACCCCGCATGACCCAGCACGACCTCAATTCGTCTCGCGCCCCGGAACCGGTCGGGCCCTACCCCCACGCCAAGCGCGTGGGCAACCTCGTCTTCTTCTCGGGCGTGGGGCCTCGGAAGCGCGGGACGAAGGAAATCCCCGGTGTGACGCTCGGTCCGGACGGTCGTGTCGCGTCCAAGGACATCGAAGTCCAGTGCCGCTCGTGCTTCGACAATCTCCGAACGATCTGCGACGACACCGGCGTTCCATGGTCCGCTCTGGTTGACGTGACGATGTTCCTGACCGACATGAAGAACGACTTTCCGGTCTACAACCGGATTTATGCGGAGTATTTCGCCGGACCGGGCAACCCGAATCCGACCCGAACAACGCTGGAGATTCTCTCGCTGCCGACGCCGATCGCGGTCGAGGTCAAGGCGATCGCCTTTCTCGCCTGACTCAGCGGAGCGTGCGCAACACCGCGCGGACCGGACTCGCGTCGAAGCCGACAAGCGGCAACGGGAGCGCGATCAGCTCGTAGTGGCCGTCGGGAACGTGCGCGAGGCGCAGCCCTTCGAGGATCGCGACATCGCGGGCGAGGAACCGTTTGTGCGCCGGCAGATCTTTCGACGAGAACAGATCGACGCTTGGTGTATCGATGCCGATCGTGATCACGCCGCAGTCCGCGAGCGCATCGACAAGTGCGGGATCCAGCGCTGCGAAATCTTCAGTCCAGTGCATCGCGTCGGGATACGTGTCCGTGACGACGAGCACGCGCTGCGCATCAATCGCGCATGCGAGATCTTCAGCGCGCACTC
>JAWXBD010000081.1:0-32911 GCA_034439815.1 Phycisphaerae bacterium | reverse complement strand
TCTGCAGCTCGTAGCGGTCCATGAAAAAGACGCCCGAGTTCCCGCCCTGCTGACCGTCGACCTTCCGGCCTGCGGGCACCATCCATTCGATGTGCGCCTGGACGTCGCCAAAAGTCCTGGTGGTTCGGATGTCGCCCGTGCCTTCGGCGACGGTCATCACGCCATCGGCGACGGTCCACTTGGGCGGTCCGTCGCGACCGGTCCAGTGCGCCAGCGCCCCGTGGTCTTGACCCAGGAGGACGACGGCATCAGACGGCGGCCCCCACGCGGGCGTCGCAGGAGTCGCGGGCGTCGCGGGCCCGGGGTCGACGGCCGTCGGCTGCGGCCGGTTCATGTCGTGCACCTTCCACTTGAAGACCCGCTCGCTCTGCGTCGCCGCAGCTGCTGCGAGGCCAAGGCCACCTAGGACGATGGAGACACCGACGACCGTGAACGTGCTGCGCATCGCCGCGTTATACCGCGCCGGCACAGCGGTCGATTCTTTCTAGTTTCTCCCAACGGGGTACGCTGCCGCGCATGCGGACGACGATGGCGGCGGTCATATCGCTCGGCGACACCGACGCTGCCGGCGTCCTCTTCTATGCACGGCTGTTCGACTTCGCCCAGCGGGCGTTTGAGCACCATTGCCTCGTGCGCGGGTTCCCGATCACGCGATTCTGGACCGACGGCGTGCTCGCACCGGTGGTGCATGTCGAAGCGGACTATCGCGCGCCCCTGCGGCTGGGTGACGTCATCGCGATCGAATCGTGTGTCGAAGGAATCGGCGACTCGAGCATCCGCATGGCCTATCTCATCCGCAATGACGCGGAGGTGCTCGCTGCCGAAGCGCTGGTCGTGCATGCGTGCATCAGCCGCGAAGGCAAGAGCATCAGCGTCCCGGCACCGCTACGTCTCGCGCTCGGCGGATGAGATGTCGCCGCGCCGCGTCCAGAGCGGATCGCCGCGCGCCGCTTTCGCGAGCTGCGCGCGACTCGGCTTCGCGTTCGACGCTTCATCCTGCGACATTTCATACACGTGATCAGGCCACTTGAAGCGCGGAAGTTTCGCCGCGAGCGTGCCCTCGAGCACCGCCGCATCGAACGCCCCCGCAATAAATGCAATCGGCCGCTTCTGCCAGCGGTCATCGTCGATCCCGATGACGCACGCGCTGCTGACGCCCGGCACTTCGCACAAGACGTTCTCGATCTCTTCCGGATGGATGTTCTCGCCGCCGGAAATGAACATCGCATCTTTGCGGCCGACGACATGCAGCGCGCCCCGTTCATCGAAGTGCCCGAGATCGCCCGTCGAGAACGATGATGCCGCCTGTCGTTCCACGCCGCGCGGCGTCCAGTATCCGGCGAACACCGTGGCGCCGCGCACGATGATCTCGCCGTCTTCTGCGAGGCGCACGTCGAGTCCGTCGAGCGGCTTGCCGGCATGGGTCGCTGCGTCATCCAGCGACGCGCGGCCCGTCGCCACCTGCGACGCGCACTCGGTCAGTCCGTACGTCGCGGAAATCGGCCAGCCGCGTCCGACCGCCTCGCGCCGCCATGCCGCAGGCGTGGGCCCGCCGCCAACCATGATCGCTTCCAGCGAACGCATGCGCGGATTGATGCCGGTTTCGTCGAGCGCCCGCCGCAGCTGCGTCGCGACCATTGATACGTGTGTGATCATCACATCGTCGGCAAGATCGGCGACGCATGCACCGGGGCCGCGGCCGAGGCGTATCGCGCCGCCCGACACCAGCGCGCGTGCGATGATGCCGATACCGCCGATGTGGTGCGGCGACAGTGACATGAGCCAGCAGTCGTCTTCGCTGAACGGCGTGCGTGCATTGGCCGCGTGCGCGTTCGCGATCAGCCCGCCGAGGCGGTGCACGGCGAGCTTCGGTGCCGCAGTCGAGCCTGATGTGCGCAGTGCCAGGGCGAGCGAGTCCAGGTCGAATGCGCAGCAGGAGGACGAGCCGTCGACCGAGACCTCGCCGGCACCGATCTCGCGCGCAATCGACGCAATCGTCGACTCCCGCTCACGTCCATCGACTACGACCGCGAGCGCCCCTTTCCCCCAGCACGCGAGGATGTCGACCACGCATCCGATCGTCGGAACGGCGCGGATCAGCATGCGGCTTCCAGGTGCGATCACGCCCGACGCAAGCTCCACGCGCTCGCGCACCTGCGCATGCGAGAGCTGCTCGCGCGCCGTAATGAGCATGGGCCGGTGCGCCCAGGCGGGCTGCGGCCAGATGAGTTCTCGCTCAATCGCCATGCACGGGCTCCATCGAAATCCATGACAACCGCAAGCCCAACCGAACACAATCCAGCGGTTCATCCGTGCGCATCCAGCCGTCCGTGATGACCGGCGGGTCGCACGGATCGTCGCGCAAGATACCTGCGGTCGCAAGTCCGTGATCGCCGTCCGCCGCGGGGAGCCACGTGATCAGCCGCGCCAGCACGCGCAGTGTGTACGAGCTTTCGAACGTGGATGTGACAGTGGTGTGAAGCCCCTGCCGTGCCGTGCGCTCCGCGCGCTCGCGCACGGCTCGGAGGCTGCCGATCAGCGTCGGCTTGATGACGTGCGTCGTGACACCCGGCGCGGTTTCGAGCGCACTTCGATGCTCCGGTACATGCAGTGATTCGTCGAGTGCGATCGAGCAGCCGGTCCGAAAGTGCAACGCGGGGAGTTCGAACGGATCGATCAGCGGCTCTTCCAGATAGTCGATGCGGCCACGGTCAAGCCCCGTCAGTAGTTCAGAGCAGTCATCCAGTGTCATCGAACGATTGCCGTCGAGACGAATTGTGGCCTGCGGCTCCCGCAGCATGAGCTGTTGCAGCATCGCCCGCTCCGTCGCAACAGCACCGCGGCCGATCTTCACCTTGATCGTCCGTGCGTTGCGGAACGATCGCTGGTCGGCCGCGCCGGCGATGAGTGCATTGACGCCGACGCGCTCACGCAGCGGACGGCAGAGGACGGGATCACCTGCGGCGATCGCGTGCGCGACGCTCATGCCGAAGGCCAGCGCTGGCGGAAATGTCGAACCGTGTTCGAGTGCGGCGACACAATCGTCGAGGCTTTCGCGATGCACGCCGGGCAGCGGCGCGACTTCGCCGATGCCGACGCCAGCATCGCCGGTGACTTCGACGAACATGCCGTCGCGCGCGTTGAAGGTGGCCCCAGCGAAACGCATCGGCGTTGTCAGCGGCGAGTGATAGCGCGCGATGCGGATCAGAGCAGTATCCATCCGATCGCGAACGCGAGTCCGTAGAGCAGGATGCAGCGGCCGGTCGCTGCGAGCACTTTGTTCAACGTGTGCCCTTGGCCGCCGGCCAAGATCATCCGCACGGGCCGGATCATCGTCAGGCACACCGCGCTCGCGGCGATTGCGCCCCAATGGCGTGTCTGGATCGCAAGCACGATCGGGATCGCTGCGGCCGCCATGATCGAGCCGATGATCTCCCAGCGCGCAAACGTCGCACCGAATCGCACAGCGAGCGTCCGTTTGTGGACGAGTGCGTCGCCATGCCGGTCGCGAAGGTTGTTCACAGCCAGAAGCGCCATCGCGAGACAGCCCGGTCCGATGCCCGCAATCATGGGCGGCCATGCAAACTGCAGAGCCTGTGCGGCGTAGGTGCCGGCCAGCGCGACGGGGCCGAAGAACGCGAACACTGAAACGTCGCCGAGCCCGATGTACGCCAGCGGCTTCGGTCCGCCGGTATAGAGGAGCGCGAACGCCGCGCCAGCCGCGCCGATCCAGAGGAACGCCATGCCGGCGCGCCACACGAGATACGCGGCGATCGGCATCACCGCAAGAAGCGTGATCCCGATCGCCAGTTTCATCGTCGCGGGACGCACGTACCCGGCCGACACGACGCGCACCGGGCCGACACGCTCCGCGCCGTCGGCCCCTTTCTTCCAATCGAAATAGTCGTTCGCGAAGTTCGCCGCGATCTGCAGGAGCAATGCGCCGGCGAGTGCGGCAGCGGCGGCGCCGGCATGCGCCAGGCCGTCGCGCCATGCCATCGCGATGCCCATGAGAACCGGCGCGACTGCGGCGCCGAGCGTCTTGGGTCGGATCGCGAGCCACCAGACAGCTGCGGCATGTGCCGGTGCCAACGGAGCGCGTTCAGTCACGGGCGCCTCGGAAACTTGCCGAAGTCCGGCTTGCGCTTCTCAAGATACGCCTTGTGCCCCTCCTGACCTTCCTCACTCATGTAGTACAGCATGGTGGCGCAGCCGGCGAGTTCCTGCAGCCCAGCCTGCCCGTCACAGTCAGCGTTGAGCGCCGCCTTCAGACATCGCAGCGCGATCGGAGAGTTGGCGAGAATCTCGCGGCACCAGCGCACCGTTTCATCCTCAAGCTGGTCGAGCGGGACGACCGCGTTGATCAGTCCCATGTCGAGCGCCTGCGCGGCGTCGTATTGGCGGCAGAGAAACCAGATCTCGCGGGCCTTCTTCTGCCCGACGATCCGCGCCATGTAGCTCGCACCGAAGCCGCCGTCGAAGCTGCCGACGCGCGGGCCTGTCTGGCCAAACCTGGCGTTGTCCGCAGCGATCGTGATGTCACACAGCATGTGCAGCACGTGACCGCCGCCGATTGCGTAGCCGGCAACCATCGCGATCACCGGCTTCGAGCATCCGCGGATCTCCTTCTGAAAGTCGAGCACGTTGAGCCGCATCACGCCGTCGTCATCTTTGTAACCCGCTTCGCCGCGAATCCGCTGATCGCCTCCGGAGCAGAATGCGAGCGGACCCTGCCCGCACAGGATCACGACTCCGATGCGCGGATTCTCGCGGGCCTCGTTCAACGCGTGGCGCATCTCGATCACCGTCTGCGGACGAAATGCGTTACGACATTCAGGCCGGTTGATCGTGATCTTCGCAATGCCCTCTTCGCACGTGTGCAGCAGAATGTCGGTATAGCTTCCGATCTGATTCCATGGCGGGAGGCCGGCGTTGGGAGTGTGAGTTGTTGCTGCGGTCATGATGAGTTCAATGAAGGAGCGCGTCGATGCGGGCAGCGAGCGCCGCCGGTCGTTCGAGATGGACCGCGTGACCCGCACCGTCGATGACATCAACGCGCAGCGCCGGCACACGCTCGGTCACCTCGCGCGACAGATCAAGATACTTGGCATCGAGCGATCCGACAGCGAACGAAAGCCGGTTCGTTACGCTCGGCGTGGTGGCCATGCGCCGCAGCTCGCTCCAAAGCGAGCGATTGCGTCCGGGGGACGCGTCACGCAGGATGCGGGCCCACGACGCACCGTCGCCCGCCGCGCGCCGTCGCGAAACGACGCCGAAATCGGGATGCGAGCGCAGCGCGGCAAACAGCGGCTGCGCATACCAGCGCTCGATGAACGCACCGAGCCCGTCACGCTCGAGCACATCCGCCAGCGCGTCATCCGCACTCGAACGCTGCAGCCGCTCCTGCGCATTGTCAATGCCGGGTGTGGCCGATACTGCAAGCACGTGCTCCGCGCAGTCCGGCCGGTCATGCAGCAGCGCCAGCGCCACCCGGCCGCCCAGCGAGTAGCCGACGATGTCAACAGGCGCACGGACCAGTTCGTTGATCGCGTCAGCCAGTGCGCGGGCAAGTGATGCGAGGTCAAACGCACTGGTCGCTGCTCGCAGCAGATCCGCACGGAGCACACGCCGCGGAACGGTGAGTGCCGCGACGACCGCGTCCCAGTCGGCGGGCTCGCCGAGAAATCCGTGCAGCAGCACCAGCGGCGGCGCCTGTTCTGTCGCTGGGCGTGGATCTTCCGTCAGCATGGCCGAAAGTCCCTGGCGAGCGCTGCAGCGACCGCGGCCTGAATCGCGCGATGCGCCGCGACATTCGTCGTACGGTCGGTGACGCATTCGATCAGCATCGGTACCGAGGCGGTCTGCAGCAGGTGGAACGCGGCACCCGCTTCAGCCTTCGTCGTCGCACGGTGATACTCGAGCTTGAACATCGCCGCCGCATGCTCGAATGAGAATCCGTGCGGCGTGCCGAACAGCCGTTCGAAGTGCGGAGCGGCGCCTGTGTCGTCCGCGATCGGCAGAAAATGAAAGATGCCGCCGCCATCGTTGTTGATGACGACGATGTGCACCGGCGACTGTGCGCGATGCACGTTCGCGAGTCCGCCGAGGTCATGCAGCAGCGAGAGATCGCCGAGCAGCACCTTCGTGCTGCGCTTCCCACCGTGCGCTATGCCCACGGCCGTCGACACCAGGCCGTCGATACCGCTCGCACCGCGGTTGACGTGAACATGGATGCTCGCCGCATCACTCGGATAGTGCATGTCGGCGTCGCGGATCGGCATGCTGTTGCCGAGCAGCAGTGCGTGATCATCAGGGAGCGCCTGAATCAGCGTCCTTGCAATCCACGGCTCGGTGAGGCCCGCTGTCGCAGCGAGCGCGCCGACGACCGCGGCTTCCGCAATGCGGCCCGCCGCCTGCCATGGCTGCGCCAGTATCGAAGGGGTCCACGCAATGTCCTCGCACTCCAGATCAGCACAGAGCGTCTGATGGGCTGCGCGATGCGTCTCGTCAAACCGCGTTGTGCCGCTCTGCGCCGTGACAACCATCGGAGCCCGCGCGACGTATGCGTTGAGCCGCTTGCTCGAGATCGGTCCGCCGACACGAAGCACAGCGCCCGGTGCAAGCGCGCTGCGGCCGGTGTCGTCGAGACCCGCGAGTACGAGATCAGGCGACGCGACAACGATGTCGGCATATGCAGCGCCGCGCAGTCCGGAGCTCACATCCGCAAGTACGGGCCATTGGGTCGCGCACGCGAGCCGCGCAATGGCATCGGACGAGGTCGCGTCGCCTGCAACAATGACGCCGCGATGCTGCTGTGGAAGCCCTGCAAGATCGAGCGGACCCGCTGCAGTCCGACTCGTGCACGACGTTCGCCAGGACGAATCGGTCGCCTGCATCCACGCGCGAAATCGCGCATCGGCGGGAATACGAAACGGCACGTGCTGCGGCGCCAGCGGTTCGCGAAACGGCACATTCAGGTGGACAGGACCGCTCGCCGGCGCGCGGGAGCGCCACAGCGCCTCGTCGGCGGTCGACAGCACAAACGCCGGATCGATCACGTCGTCGGGACATGGAAGTTCGAACGACCAGCGCACGAATCTGCCGAAGATGTCGGTCTGACGAATCGTCTGGTTCGAGCCGCACTCGCGCATCTCCGGCGGCCGGTCAGCAGACACGACGATGAGCGCGCGTTCGCTGGCCGATGCTTCCACGACCGCCGGCAAAAGATTCGCGACAGCCGTGCCGCTCGTCGTGATCACGACACCGCACCCATGGCCGTGTGCCGCGCCAAGCGCGATGAAACCGGCGCAGCGTTCATCAGCCGCGATCATCACACGTGCAGGCCCGCGTGCTTCCGCCCGCGCCGCGGCTATGGCGAGCGGCGACGATCGCGAGCCTGGACATACGACGATCAGGCTCGCGTGGCGCCCCAGCTCTTCGATCAGCAGCTGCGCCCAGAAGTAATTGATGTTCTCGGCCTCAGCTGAATTCATGCTGGGCGCACCAGCCGTTCGATCGTCGCGAGCTTGTGTTCGGTCTCGCGCCATTCGAGCGCCGCGTCTGACCCCGCGACGATGCCCGCGCCTGCAAACGCAGTCACGGACTGCCCGATGACGAGCGCGGAACGGATCGCGACGCAGACTTCGGTCGTGGCGCCGATGAGCCCGATCGGACCGGCGTACAGGCCGCGATCAAACGGCTCGCAATTGCGAATGATGACCCGGGCGCGTTCGGCCGGCTGACCGCACACCGCTGGTGTGGGGTGCAGGCGCGCGAGCAGCTCGCCGTCCGAGACATCGGTCTTCAGCACAGCATCGACGGGCGTGCACAGATGCTGCACGCGCGCGAGCCGCAGCAGTCGCGGTCCGCGGGCCACGCGCAGCGACTGCACGACCGATTCGAGCCGATCGCGGATGCGATCCAGGACGAGGCTGTGCTCGCGCCGGTCCTTGTCCGATCGAAAGAGCGCATCGGCCTCGGCAAAATCAGCCTCGGGTGTTTCACCGCGCGGACGTGTTCCCGCGACGGCTTCGCTCTCGAACGCGAGTCCGGTGCGGCGGAACAATCGTTCGGGGCTCGCGCCGACGAATGCGACGCCGGGTGCGGGCTCCACGATGAACTGATACGTGCCAGGTTCACTCTCACCGAGCCGCGCGAGAAGTGCACACGGATCCGCGGCCGCCGTCAGCGTGAATGTGCGCGTCCGCGCGAGAACAATCTTGCGCACCGCGCCGCTTGCGATTTCGGCGAGCGTCGAGCGGATCGCGGACATCCACGCAAGCTCGCTGGAGTCGATGCCGGCGCCTGCGCCAAAACCAGGCTCGTACTCCGGCGCGACAGCATGCGGATCGGTCGGCACTTCCTCCATCGAAAGCTGGTCAATGGCTTCGAGTGTGGCGCGGCCGTCGCCGATGAGAATCGCGACCAGGCTCGAGCGGCCGGCATCGCGTCGCAACTTCACCGCCGGCACGATGACCTGTGCCGGACCGAAGGCCCGCCACTCCGGTCCAGCTTCGCGCTCGTTGTCGAATCGTCCCGCCAAGAGCGCCGTAATCGCCGGTTCGAGCGCGAGCAGGCGGCGGAATCCGGGATCGTCCGGGTGGCTGAATGTCGCTGCGACTCCCACCATCGCAACGCTTGTCACGCCATCTCGGGTGCGAAAGAACGCGCGGCTGCCGGCAGGCTGGGCAGCGAGGAAGCCGAGCGGATCTGCCCCCTCGACAACGCACTCAATGCGGCGCACGCTGTCGACACCCGCAGCACGATGGGTGGTGACGGCAGCTTCGGCGCGCCGCCGCAGCGTGCGGATGGCGTCGGCCAGCGCCGGATTCAATCGCGGAGCAACGGCGGAGAGCAGCGGAACCGGTGGCGGAAGGTCAGGCGTTCGGGAGGACGGCGGCGTCATGAAATGCCGACAGCGGGAAGTGAGCCGACAGCGGGCACAGCAGCAGCGGCGGATGCGCCCGCAGCACCGGAACCAGCGAATTCACGCGTTCGAAGTGTAACGGTCGTGCTCTGCAGCGTCCACGCCCACGCGCGGGCCGCGTCCGCAGTCAGGGCTGCCCGCCGCGCAAAATCCAGATCTCCATCGCCTTGGGCATCAGCGCGTTCAACCGCGCGATCCGCGTGTCGTCCGACGGGTGCGTCGAGAGCCACTCAGGCGGCTTGTCGCCCCCGGCTGCGCCCATGCGCTTCCAGAGTTCCACCGCCTCCCGCGGGTCGTAGCCGGCGTCGGCCGCGATGAACAGTCCGATCTCGTCGGCTTCGCTCTCCTGATTGCGGCTGAATGGAAGCAGGACGCCATACTGCGCGCCGGCGCCGAACGCGGCCATCGTCGCCTGCTGCACGCCCGGACTCATGCTGCTGAACGACAGTCCGGCACCGAGGCCTTGCGCGAGAATCTGGGCAGCGGACTGCTGACTCATCCGCTCGCCACCATGCCGCGCGATCGCGTGCGAACACTCGTGGCCCACGACAGCGGCGAGCTGCGCCTCGTTCGCGGTGACGCCGAGAAGGCCGGTGTAGACGGCCATCTTGCCGCCCGGAAGCGCCCACGCGTTGACTGTCTTCGGATCGTCGATGAGCTTGACTTCCCAGGCGAAGCCCTCGGTCGCTTCAGGATGCAGCCGTGCCGCTGACGCTGAAACCTTGTCCACAACCCGTTTCACCATGTCCCACTGACTCCCGCTCGTGATGAGCGGCGCACCGGCCAGCTCGGACTGATACGCCTCCGCACCGAGCGCGATCTCCTGATCATTCGACATGAAGTTGAACTGCGTTCGCCCGGTTCCGCTCACCGTGGTGCATCCTCCGAGCCCCGAGCCTCCGACCAAAGCCAGAACGATGCTCATAAACAGGAAGGGAGATGATGAAACGCCGCGCCGAAAGATCGGAAGAAGTCGCATTCGCATGTCCTCATGCTAAAGGATGCTTGAACGATTCGTACCTACTGCCGATCGCGCATCCGTGAATTACTTCATCGTCCCTTCGATCGCCAGCTCACTGACTTGCTGTTATTGCCTGAATATCAGAGACTGCGTCGAAGGGCAGACCGTCCGAAGCGCCCTCATTCCACCCTTCGAGAACGAACTGATGCCTACCTCAGCGCTCCACCGCCCAACCGCTCGTCTTGCACGCCTCCGCAAGCTGCATCCTCGTACTCCTCATCATGGCGGCGCGCTCGCGGTGGTATTTCTGGTGCTCGCGGGCATTTTTCTGATCGTCGCGATCACCGGCTTCTTCTTCTTACGATCGGGCCTGGACAACCTCAAAGCGCAGGGCCAGCAGATCGCTGCAAGGCTGAAGCAAACTCCCGGCCTTGTCTCGCCCGGCGAATCGACCATTACTTTTGACTCGAGCGGCATGCTCGTCGTCGGCGCGCTGAGCAGTGACGAGCAAGACGGCGTGCAGTACGCCTACCCACCGCCCGGTGGCACCGTGATCACCGTGAAAGATGAATCGGGCAGCGAACTTCCGCTGCAGCCAGTTCAGATGCAGCCGGTGCAGCTCGAGAATGGGACACAGCAGCTGCACGTGCTCGGATTCTCCGAAGTGAAGACGCCGGGCACGTACACCATCGTTGCCTCTGGCGGGCCCACTCTCGTGCGCCGGCTTGACATGAGCCAGACTGAGTTTGAAACTCTGGTCAAGGGCGTGTTGGGTTTCGGGGGCGGCTTCGCCGGCATCGTGTGCGGCGGCATCGGGTTCCTGCTGTTTGGCGTCATCGGCGGCGTGCTCGTACTGTTCGGCAAGAAGAAGCCGCAACTCACGTGACAGGCATCTGGTCGCTCTTGGAACGCTTCCGCGTCATCGACAGCCACACCGAAGGCGAGCCTACTCGCGTATTTCTCGACGACCGTGCGCCCTTCGCGGGGCGCACGGTCGCTGATCTTTTGCAGCTGTGGCGAGCGAACGACGGTACCTTGTCGGTGCCGGCCGAGTTCCTCGCACTCGTCGCCGAACCTCGCGCCGCAACGGCCGCGGTCGGCGCAGTTCTCTGCAAGCCGACGCGTCCCGATCACGCTGCGGGCGTCGTGTTCTTCAACAGTGCCGGCGCGCTGGGCATGTGCGGTCATGGGACGATCGGCCTTGCAGCCACGCTGAGATACCTTGATCGCCTTCCGTTCGGCGCCCACCAGCTCGAGACGCTTGTCGGCTCCGTCACTGTGCGCATTCGCGACGATGGCCGCATCGAAGTGGACAATATCGAGGCGTATCGTCATCGCGCCGGAATCGAAGTGAACCTCGGTTCGCGCACCGTGCGCGGCGATGTCGCGTGGGGCGGCAACTGGTTCTTCATCGTTGATGAAGACCGTAATCTCGACCTTGCCCGCGCTGATATTCAGCTTGCACACACCGTTGCGATCAGCAAGGCGCTGGAGCGCGAAGGTGTGCGCGGTGCCGGCGGCGCGATCATCGATCACATCGCACTCTTTGGCAGACCGGTCGCACGCGACGCGGACAGCCGCAACTTCGTGCTGTGCCCCAACGGCGCCTTCGACCGTTCACCATGCGGTACGGGCACAAGCGCGAAGCTCGCCTGCCTCGCCGCCGACCGGCGACTCGCGCCGGGACAGATCTGGCGGCAGGAGTCGGTGATCGGCTCGCGATTCGACGCGTGGTACCGCACGGAAGCAGGGCGTGGTGACAACATCAGCCCCACCATTCGCGGCCGCGCATGGATCACGGCGGAAGCGACAATACTCGCCGATCCTGACGACCCTGCGCGATCGAGCGGCTGGGCCGAACTGGCGGAATGCTGAAGGGCTTGAGGCAGATTCATCATGCAGATGAGCGACTGGGCCGGCGTCATGCCCGCGATCACTACCCCGTTCAAGGATGACGACAGCATCGATCATCGCGCTGTCGGGCACCTTGTCGGGCGCATGCTCGATGCCGGCTGCACGGCGATCGTGACGCCGGGTTCCCTCGGTGAAGGCGCGTCCCTCACGCCGGAGGAAAGGCGTGAACTCTGGAAGACCTGCGTTGCTGCAACGGGCGGTCGCCGACCCGTCGTCGCGGCGATCGCCAGCGCGTCTACGCGCGAAGCGGTCGCGCTGGCGCGGACTGCGGAATCGACGGGCTGCCAGGGTCTCATGGTGCTGCCCCCGTATGTGTATCGCGGTGACTGGATCGAGACCCGCGAACACGTCAGCGCGATCATGGAGGCGACGGCGCTCTCCTGCATGCTGTACAACAATCCTTCCGCATACGGCGTGGATTTCACGCCGGTGAACGCGCTCGAACTTGCCGGCCGCCACGCGAATCTTCACGCGGTCAAGGACTCCAGCGGCGACGCGCGGCGCGTCATCGCGACGCGCGGGGTCTGCGCCGATCGACTCCGCATCTTTGTCGGACTCGATGACTGCATCGTCGAAGGGGTGCGCATGGGCACCGACGGTTGGATCGCGGGGCTCGTGAACGCGCTGCCGGAAGAGTCGGTCGCCCTGTATGAGTCCGCGCTGCGTGAGCGCTCGGGGGGTGATCCGCGCGCGACGAACGAACTCTATCAATGGTTTCTGCCGCTGCTGCGGCTCGACACCGGACCAAAATTCGTGCAGCTCATCAAGCTCGCGCAGGCGCAGACGGGCACCGAGCGCGTCCGGCCGCCGCGCTGCTGCCTGATCGGCGAAGAGCGCGCCGCGGCCATCGCCGTCATCGGTCATGCGCTGCGTCAGCGCCCCTGACGGGTCACGCGAGGTTGCGCACGACGTCGATCACACTCGTCGCAACCCATGCGAGCTGCTTGGGCGTGAGATCCGCATAGATCGGCAGCGCGATGGTTTCCTTGGCCGCGAGTTCGCTCTGCGGCAACGAACCGTCGCGGTATCCGAGCGACGCGAAGCATTTCTGCTGATGCAGCGCGACGGGGTAGTAGATCTCGGTTCCGACGGAGCGCTTCGTCAGCTCATCGCGCACGCGGTCCCTGATCGCCGCCGGAACGCGAACGACGTACTGGTTGTAGATGTGCCGCGCGCCGCGCGGAGTGGGATGCGGCGTGCGAAGCGGAAAGCCGCCGGCAGCGATCGGCGTAGCGCTCGTGCGGGCGCCGGCCTCGGCGAACTGCGCGTCGTAGAACGCGGCATTGCGCTGACGCCCCGCGCTCCACGAATCGAGATGCCGCAGCTTCACGCTCAGCACCGCTGCCTGCAGCGCGTCGAGCCGTGAATTCATGCCGATCTCGTCGTGGTAATACTTTGGCTCCATGCCATGGTTGCGCAGCCGCTTGATTCGCTCGGCCAGCGTCTTGTCGTTCGTCGTGACGACGCCGCCGTCGCCGAATCCGCCGAGGTTCTTGCTCGGAAAGAATGAGAACGTCGTGATCGCGCCGCGCGATCCGACGCGCGTGCCGTGGATGTCCTCGGTACCGATCGCCTGCGCAGCATCCTCGATGACGGACACACCCTTCTCGCGGCCGATCGCGAGCATCGCGTCGAGATCGGCCGCCTGACCGAACAGATGCACCGGCAGAATGGCCTTCACGCCCGCATGACACTGGAACGCGGCGCGCGTCGATTCGGGGCAGATGTTGTACGTCGTCGGATCCATGTCGACGAATATCGGCCTGGCGCCGAGACGGTGGACCGCGCCGGCGGTGGCGAAGAACGTGTACGACGGACAGATCACCGCATCGCCGGCACCAATGTCGAGCGCCTGCAGCGCCAGCACGATCGCGTCCGACCCGTTGGCGCAGCCGACCGCGTGTCCGGCCCGGCAGTACGCGGCGATCTCGCGCTCAATCTGATCGACCTTCGGACCGCCGATGAAGTACTGGCTCTCGATGACCTCGCGCACCACCGGTTCGATCTCGTCCCTGATCGTTGCGTACTGCGCTTTGAGATCGAGCAGAGGGACGACAATCTGGTGTGCGTCGGGAGAGGGCTGCGCGGCAGAACCGGTCTGGAGGCTGGTCATAAGGGTCGCGATTGTACGGGCGGCATGCTGCCGACACCTGTCGATCCGAATCCGCCTGCCCCCCGTGATGTCTCGTCGAGTTCGACCACCTCCACGATCTCTGCACGCTCGACACGGGCGATGACCATCTGTGCGATGCGCATCCCGTGCTCGACGACGAATGGGTGACGGCCCAAATTAATCAGCGGCACTTTCACCTCGCCTCGATAATCGGAGTCGATCGTTCCCGGCGTGTTCGGCATCGAGATGCCGTGCTTCGCACCGAGCCCGCTTCGCGGCCTCACCTGTGCTTCGAATCCATGCGGAACGGCCATCGCGAACCCGCACGGCACGAGCGCGATGTCCCCGGGCTGCAAGGTCAGTGCCGCGTCGAGACACGCGGACAGGTCCATGCCGGCCGCGTGCTCCGTCTGATACGACGGAAGATCAGCGCGCTCGGAGAGCCGACGAAATCGGATTGGAAGACGTGTCACGCCGACAGTGTAATTGGCTCTGCGCTCACGTGGACGGCAGCTGGAATCGCGCGACTTCGGTCTCCAGTGTCCGCGCGGCGCCCTCCAGCTCCACGCTCGCGACGGAACTCCGTTCAACCGCATCCGCAGTCTGCCGGGCGCCCGACACGAGGCGGGACATCGCTTCGTTCACCTGCGCGACCCCTTCACTCTGTGCGGCAACCGCGTGCGCGACTTGGCCGAATTCGGCACGCAACTCCTCGGCCTGGCGGATGATCTGCCCCATCTGCGTCGCCACTGCGTCGGCGGTGCCGCAGCCTTCTCCCACCGTCGCTGTGAATTGGCCGATCTCCAACGTGCCCTCTGTCACCGCCTGCTGCACGGCCACGACGACCTCTTCAATCTCAAGCACGTTCGCAGCGGTCTGCGTCGCGAGGCGATCAATCTCGCGCGCGACGACTTGAAAACCTTGACCTGCGAGGCCTGCCTTTTCCGCTTCGATGGCTGCGTTGACAGCAAGCAGATTCGTCTGATTCGCGACCTTCGTGATAGCGCCGACCATCGTGTCGATCCGCGCCGCCTTTTCACGGATCGCCGCGAGCCGCGTCGAAACACCGCGTCCGCCGACGTCGAGCTTCGCCATCTGCTGACCGAGTTCGACGAGCGCCGAGCGCCCGCTTGCTGCTGTAGATGCGGCCATGTCGGCGGCGCGTGCGAGCCCGACGACAGTTGCGGACAGCTCCTTCGCGGTGGCACTCATCTGATTCGTCGCTGCAGCGATCTGGGCCGATGAACTTGCGAAGTCCCGAGCCATTTGATCCTGCTGCTTCGCAACTCCGCGCACACTTCCGCTCGATGCGACGATCTGTCCTGCCGCGCTCCTGATCCGGCTCAGCAGCGCCGCGAGATCTTCATTCGTATCGCGAATCGCACTCAACAGCGCGCGCGTCTCACCTCGGCCGACAACGGCGGGCGCGGTCGTGAGATTTCCCTCGGCGATGCGCCGTGTTGCAGCCACGGCGTCGCCGAGCGGCTTCGAGAACGTCTTGGCCCGCAGGATCGCAATGCCGGCGACATTGAGAAGGATTGCCGCGAGCGTGATCATCGCGCCATCGCGCAGCCGCTGCACCGGCGCGAATGCTTCGACCACTGACTGCTCGACGGTGAGCGACCATCCGAAACTGGGCACGAACGTCCACGCCGCGAGCACGGGGTCGCCGTCGATGCTGTACGAAGGTCCGACGCCGTCGCGACCGTCACGAGCGGCATCGAGCCGTTCGGCCAGCGCGCTGCCGGGCGCAATGGACGCGCGATGCGCCGCATCGGGCTGTCCGCGCATCGGACCGACAGACGTCAGACGATCGCCGAGGCGGGCCGCGATAATCACGTCACCCATCTCACCGAGCCCAGCGCGGTCACTCATGATGGACTCGAGCTCGCGCTGCGGCAACTCGATCGCAATCACACTGACGACTTTCCCCCCGTCGAGGACGGGACCGACCGCCCAGGAACCGGGCGAACGACCGGCGCGCGGCTCATCGGCCGCAGCGATGCTCGGCTCAGCGACGCGCACAGCCGATGCAAACGCGGCGGCGACCGTCGAGTCACGCCACAGCGGGTCGCGCATGCTGCTGCCCCGCAGGCTCTGCTGCCGGCTGCTGTAGATGATGCGTCCATCCGCGTCGATCAACAGCATCTCGGTTGCACCGAATGATTCTTCAAACGATCGGAGGAACTTCCCCCTCCGCTCGATTGCCAGTTTGTACGCATTCGCGTTGACGACTCCCTCGTCATTGAACGCCGTCGAGAGCTGCCACGACGCATCGACAAACCCCGGTGCGTGCGAAACGCTCGACAGTGCGCGAAGGCGTTCGCCTGCGTACCGCTCAAGTGCTGTGACGCGCGACCGGGCGCTCTCCTCCACCGCGGCGAGCGCAAAGGTGCGGACCGTTTCGCTGGAAGTGTCGTACGCAAGCCATGTCACGATGGCGACCGGAATGATCGCGATGAGCAGAAACCACACCAGCAGCTGGGCGCGAATCGACGAGAACCACCCGATGCGCGCGTGGGTGCGCGGCCCCGGCGATTGGGACGACGCGCGGGAGGTCGCGTCACTCATATGGGCGATCCTCATCTTTCATCGGATCGGCCACGGTGGTCGTGCCGTCGGCAATGGCGCGCCATTCCTCGCGCGACTTCCAGATCGGCCAAGCCCGGGGACGGGTCGCGTGTTCGTCGCTCCACACTTCGACCACCTGGTTCGCATCATTGAGCCGGCCCACTCGGCAGCGGAACCACGCAGCAGCCGTCAGGGGATCAATGGCCACAGGTCCTGAGGGCGAACTGACGCGTGAGCCCAGCACCGCGGCGCGAATGCCGGAGCGATCGATCGCATCACGACGGCGCGCAGCCAGCGCGGTGAGTCGCGTCGCCGCATATGCGGCGTCACTCGTGGCGTCGACGATGTAGTCGCCCGCGGACAGCCCCGCGTGAAGCGAGGCGATGTCGTGATCGCCCAGCGCATAGTGCAGAGTCGGCAACGCTTCCGAGGAAACTCCATCCTTGCGCAGCGCTACTGCAAACTTCACCGCGTCCGCCGCCTCGATGCCGCTCACGATGAGCCGCGGACGATCGGCTGGCGGCGACTGGTCGGAGCGCGACGCCGTCACAAGCGCGGAAATCTGCGCGGCGGCGCTTTCCGGAGTGACGCCGTCGCGGCCGATCCAGATCTGTTCCAGAACGGTGCCGGCCTGGCTTCGGATCTGTTCCATCAGCATCGCGTTGGCAACCCGCTGCAATGGTCCGTCGCTGGCGACGAGAATCACACGATCGCCGACTGCCTCGAGTGCCCACGCGATCGCCGGCGCGATCCGCTGATTCGGCAGACCTCCCAGCTTGATTGCTTCGCCCGCGTCGTCGAGTCCCAGCGACGGCTGCGCGGTGAAGACGGTGATCCGGGCGCGGCCGGCCACCTCCGCCACGGCGTCGCACTCTGCGGGACTGCCGTCAACGAGCAGGGCGATCACCTGCCTGTTTCGAATGAGCTGCTCAGCCGCCGCCGCCGCCGCCCGCGGATCGCCGGCGGATTCGCCGACCAGCACGTCCATCGACCGGCCCCTGAATCCGCCTTCATTCGACACCTCTTGGGCGGCGAGACGGGCTGCCGCGGCGGCCGTTGATCCCTCGGCTTTGCCGACGACAAGGCCAATCAACAGCGGCACCTGCTTCCGCTCGTACTTGCGATAGACGAGGAACCCGCCGGCGGCGAGCACCGTCCCGCAGAGGAGCAGCCGGACGTATGTCTCAATTCTCGGCATCGGTGTGCTGCAGCTCCTGCCCGGACTATCGGCCCACCGCTGCGCGGGGCATCAGCGAACGAACCGCGAGCGGGGGCTCAGGATTGTCCCCGCAGGATCACGAATGCTGTGGGCGGGACCGATCTGCTTTGTTCTTTCCGAGCAGAAAGAATTCAGGTCCGCAATGCCGACAGACGACGTCCCGTTCATCGCTGTCCGCCGCCAACCCACTCCTGTCGAAGCTGTCGAGCTGGACCCCCGAGCTGGACCCCTGTGGATCTGACATGCCCGCGAACCGCGCTCCGCACCAATCGTCGCCATCTGCTCCACCGCCTCTTTTTGCCGGAATTTTCGTGATTGTCCTCGGATGTGTGCTGACGCCGGCTGATGCGGACGACGCCATGAACGAGGCTGGGGCGGTGATCGAGGAGCTCGCACCCACGGCCCAGGAACTCCAGTTCTTCGAGTCCAAGATCCGGCCTGTGCTCGTCACACACTGCTACAGCTGTCACGCCGCCGACGCCAAGCGGGTCCGTGGCAACTTTCTCCTTGATACACGCGACGGGCTTCGCAAGGGCGGCGACCTGGGCCCGGCCGTGGTGCCCGGCGACATCGAGTCAAGTCTGCTGCTCCGCGCCCTCCGCTACGCCGACGACGACCTGCAGATGCCTCCCAAGGGCAAGCTCGATGGCAGCGTGATCGCGGAATTTGAGCGCTGGATCACTATGGGTGCACCTGACCCGCGATTCACCGACGCAGGCATCATCAGCGGCGGCGGCGCGGCCGTCTCCACGTATGGTGTTGATCTCGAAAAGGGCCGCTCGTTCTGGGCCTTCCGCGCGCCGATCAAGCCGGCCGTTCCCCCCGTGGTCGCCACCGCGTGGCCACTGAACACGGTCGATCACTTCACGCTGGCCGCGATGGAAGAGGCGGGAGTCGCGCCGGTTGCTGACGCCGATCGGCGCGCCTGGCTGCGCCGGGTCACGTTCGATCTCACCGGACTCCCGCCGACACTGGAAGATATCGCGGCGTTTGAACGCGACACGTCCGCCGGTGCGCATGCCGCCGTCGTCGATCGGCTGCTGGCATCGCATGCCTATGGCGAGCGATGGGGACGGCACTGGCTCGATGTGGCGCGATACGGCGAGTCGAGCGGCAAGGAAAGCAACGTGCTGTATCCCCATGCGTGGCGATACCGCGACTACGTGATCAATGCGTTTCACACGGACAAGCCGTTTGATCTCTTCGTGCAAGAACAGATCGCCGGCGACCTGCTTCCATCACAGGATGCGACGGATCGCGCCGAGAACCTCATCGCCACCGGCTATCTTGCGATCGGACCGAAGTCGCACAGCGCGCAGAATCCGCGGCAGTTCGCAGCGGATGTGATCGACGAACAAGTGGATGCGATGTCGCAGGGGATTCTCGGGCTCACGATCGCGTGCGCCCGCTGTCATGACCACAAGTTCGACCCGATTCCGCAGAAGGACTACTACGCGGTCGCCGGCATCTTTGCATCCAGCCTGACGGCGTTCGGCACAGAGCGCGGACCGGGCAATCGTCACGTCGCGCCGCTGGTCGAGCTTCCCGAAAGCGCGGACATCCCCAACGGACCGTCGATGCCGGCGCAGCGCCGATCGCTGATCGCGGCGGCAGCGAGCAAACTCAAGGCCGAGTACGAGCGCGGCGCCGAGCAGGCACAGATGGCGCGCGAGAACGGTCGTGAAGACGCCGTCAATCGCAATCGTCTCCGCAACCAGCGCGATCAGTCGGCGATTCTTGAGACTGTCGTTGAGCGCTTCGACGCCGACGGCCACGCCACTGCGATCAATCGTGTCGCGATGGGCGTGGTCGAACGCGATCGTCCCGTGGACGCGCCGCTCCTGACCCGAGGTGAAATCGACAAACCCGGCGAGCGCATTCCGCGCGGCTTCGCACAGATCCTGATGACGGAGAGCACGACTCCCGTGACGGAGGGAAGCGGCCGTCGCGAGCTCGCGGCGTGGCTGACCGCTGACGAGAATCCGCTGACCGCGCGCGTGTGGGCGAATCGCGTGTGGCTCCATCTGTTCGGCAAGGGCATCGTGCCGACGCCCGACAACTTCGGCATGGGCGGACTGCCGCCGACCGATCAGGCGCTGCTCGACTGGCTCGCCGTGCGCCTGATGGAGCACGACTGGTCGACCAAGGCGCTCGTGCGCGAACTCGTGCTCAGCCGCACGTATCGCTTGGCTGCAGACGGCAACGCGGCGAATCAGGCGCTGGATCCAGAGAACAACACGCTGTGGCGATTCCCGGGCAAGCGACTCGAAGCCGAAGCCATCCGCGACACGATGCTGGCTGTCGCCGGAACGCTGCGGACCGCACCGCCGATCGGCTCGCCAGTCAACTTCGCCGAGGGAGCGCTGCGCGGAAATGATCAGCGGCAGCTGCTCGACCTGACCGGGAACGATCCGGTGCGCAGCGTCTATCTCCCGATCGTGCGTGATCAGCTTCCGGAATCGCTTGATGTCTTCGACTTCGCCGATCCGACCTTTGTGATGGGCGACCGCGCCGAAACGAACGTCGCGACGCAGGCGCTCTATCTCATGAACGCTCCGGACGTGATGAGCGCCGCCGATGCATTCGCCGCGCGGCTTCTGGCCCTCGACGGTTCTGACGCCGATCGCATCGTCGCGGCATTTGAGCTCTGCTTTGCTCGTCGGCCGCAGGGACCGGAAGTGTCAGCAAGTCGCGCCTTCCTGAAGGACTTTGTGAAAGCGATGCCGGCGACGGCAGATGCGACGGGCGAATCCAGCGGGCGCAGAGCGGGACGGCGCATGCGCGATCGGGCGGCGCCGCGCCCAGCTGCATCGAGCGAAACTGCCGCGTGGTCCGCGTTCTGTCAGGCGCTCTTTCAAAGCGGCGAGTTCCGCACGCTCAACTGAGGCACATCAATGGATCTTTGCAACAACCGTCTCCCGACTCCGCTCTCGCGCCGCGACCTACTCCGCAACATGGCATGCGGCTTCGGCTATCTGGCGTTTGCCGGCATTGCGCACAGCGCGTGGGCCGCGGATGTGGTGACTGACCCGCTCGCGCCCAAGAGCCCGCACTTTCCGGCCCGCGCCAAGCGCGTCATCTTTCTATACATGGCTGGCGGGCCATCGCACGTCGACACCTTCGACTACAAGCCGAAGCTCATCACCGATGACGGAAAGAGCTACGGTCGCGGTCTCCGCGCCGGCGCGAAGCTCCTGTCGTCGCCGTGGAAGTTCCGGCAGCACGGCACAAACGGCTTGTGGATCAGCGATCTCTTTCCCGAGGTCGCAAAGCACGCCGACGAACTGTGCCTGCTGCGCGGCATGAAGACTGACGTCCCGGCGCACGCGCAAGCATCGATGAAGATGCACACCGGATCGTTCCAGTTCGTGCGGCCGTCGATGGGCGCCTGGACGCTGTATGGACTCGGCACGCTCAACAAGAACCTGCCGGGGTTCGTCACGATCGACCCACCGTCACAGAACGGCGGCGCGCAGAACTACGGAAGTTCGTTCCTTCCCGCGATGTACCAGGGCGTTCCAGTGAGTCTCGGCAGGCGCAATCGCGGCCGCGCAGTCGACAGCGGTGACGACGATGCGATCTCCAACATCGGCAATGACCGCTTCAACACGAAGGCCCAGCGCGAGCAGCTGGATCTGGTGCAGCGCCTGAACAAGGAGCGTCTGAAGCGCGAGAAGAATGATCTGCAGACGAAGCAGTCGATGGAAGGCGTCATTGAAAGCTACGAACTGGCGTTCCGTATGCAGGCCGAGGTTCCTGATCTTCTCGACTTCGCCAGCGAGAGCAAGGCGACGCTCGATGCGTACGGAATCGGTGCAGGCAACGGATCCGGTGACGACAAGTTCGCGCGGCAGTGTCTGATGGCGCGGCGCTTCGCCGAGGCGGGAGTGCGCTTCATCGAAGTCGCGCACGGCGGATGGGACACGCATCGGAATCTGCGTGACGATCTCACGAAGCAGTGCGGCGAAGTCGATCGTCCGATCGCGGCGCTTCTTGGTGATCTCAAGAAGCGCGGCATGCTCGACGACACGCTGGTCGTGTGGGGCGGCGAGTTCGGCCGCACACCGTATGCACAGAACGGCGACGGGCGCGATCACAACAACAAGGGATTCACGACCTGGATGGCCGGCGCCGGCGTGAAGGGCGGCTTCAGCTACGGCGCGACCGATGACTACGGTCTTGAATCAGTGGACGGCGTGGTCGACATTCACGACTGGCACGCGACGATGCTTCACTTGCTCGGACTCGATCATGAAAAGCTGACGTATCAGCACGCTGGGCGCGACTTCCGTCTGACCGATGTAAAAGGCAACGTCCGCACCGATATTCTGACCTGAGCACGATCACGCAAGCTGCGGTCCCTGCGTGTCATCGATGGTTGCGATGGCGCGCCCACATTCGGGACACGTGTTGCGGGTGAGGTGCAGCAGCGTGTGACCGCAGCCGGCGCACTTGGGCGCCTCGACGAGAATGTTGTATCGAAGCCCGCACCGCTTGCAACTGCTGTTGCCCAGCGGCTGCGTCTCATGCCCGCGGCATCGCGGGCATGTCACCTCGATGGACGCGAACTCGCTTGTCGCCTCGGCATACTCGGGCTCGCGCTGAAAGCGTGCGAGCACCAGCGTCGCGAGCAGCGCGCTGATCGTGACAATGATGCTGGCACCGAGCATGGGAAGGAGTGATCCCCGGCTTGTCCACGCCATGACGACCGCGATGAGCAGCGTCACCATCAGGGCTCCGACGGCCAACATCCGGAGCGTCCACGCGTGTCCCTTCAGCCTGAGCAGGCTCATTGCATTCGTGCCGCCGAGCCCCAGCCCGATCGCACCGAGTGTGATCGCCGACTCGAACCAGCCTGAAACCATCTCGGGACCGCCGACGTTCATGCGGTGCACCACGACTGCGAAGAGACCTGCAGCGAGCCCTGTCGCGAAAACACCGAACCACGTCGCCCATTGCCACCAGCGCCATGCGAACGACCGCTGCGCGCGGAGAAGACTCAGCGCTGCAACAAGCCCGCCCACCAGGAGACAAAAGCTCCAGCTGACAATCCGATCACCGCGGCCCCAGGCCGAACTGTTCCACGCGCTCGGCCCGGTCGTCCACGCGTCGACGAGTTGCATCAGCAGCGCGACGGCCGCGGTCACGAGCGCGCACCAGACGGCAGTCCGCGATGCGCGATGAGGGCTTGCGAGGCCGGCCAGAATCAACGACGGCACCGTAAAGAACAGCGCCAGCATCGACCACGCGATGCTCTCCTGCCGCCCTCCAGGCAGCCAGATCAGCACGAGTGCGAGCGCGAACTGCACCGTCAGAAACGCGATGCCGCCGAGTCCGGCGAAGCGCCACCCGGGACGATCCGCCAGCGCCCCGAACGGCATGCTCATTCCGCTGACGATCACACCGATGATGCCGGTTCCCAGTAATCGCTGGGCCCAGAACCCGGAACCTTGATCGACCGCCAGCGCGATTCCGCTCAGCGCGGTCACGCCCAGCATGGCCAGCGAAATCCGAAGAGCGATGGCGCGGGACTTCATCTCCGGACAGTAGCGACAACTCAAGTCGGCGTCACTTGCGGGCGCGTTCCACGTCCACCGTCAGCTTGTGTGCTTCGCGATAGGTCAAGGTCGCACTCGAGCTCGTCTCACACGACCAGATGGCGCGGATCTGCGCGTACGGAATGAAGACGCGGTTCCGATCCGATTCCAGCGTCAGCTCAAAGTGATCGTGTCCGATCGCCACGACGCGCGCAAGACCGTGCTCGCTCGCGTCAGGAACATTGATCTCGATATCGGCATTCAAGTATGCCCCGAGCACTTCACGCAGCGTTGCGAACTTGGGGTGCCGCGCCGAACCGCCCGGTCCGGATGCAGTGACGCCGTTGTGAACCGGCTCGGCCACTGGCGCCGGCGGCGGTGGCTCTGCGGCAATCGCAATGCCGTGCACTTCGGGAAAAGTCAGTCCGCGCACATTCGTCGCCGCGACCCAGTCAGCGTGTCCTACCTGCTGAATATGCGAGTGGAGTGTCAACTCGCCACGCAGGGCCGCTTCCTTCAGTTGCTCCGCAGTCATCCATGTAGACACAACAGTGTCCGTTCGAAAGCGGTACTGCGCCGCCACGGCCGGCGGACCCGACACAGAATTGGTCATAGGACAAAACCTCCCGCACGAGTGGACTTCAACGCCTCACGCGGCTTCACCACCGCCCATGCGCGGCACCGCGATCGCCAACGTTCTCTCATCCCTTCACGTCATTCCACCGCGCGGCGCACGGACTGCAACCTCTATGTCGCAGGATGGATGAATTTCATTGTGAATCCCGTCACGAACAAACGCTGGCGCGCCTCAACGCACCAGCTGACGAAGGACCGCCGCGGCCCGCGCGAACTCCTCGAGCGGCATCCATTCATCCGCTCGATGGGCGTTCGCAATGTCACCTGGTCCCCAGATCACGCAATCGAGGCCGAGCGCCGCGAGCCGCCCGGCGTCGGTGCCAAATCCCACTCCGGCGTCTCCGTGCTGCCCCATGAGGCGGCAGAGTTCGAGATGCAGCGGACGATCTGCCGGCGTCGCGAATGCCGGCGTCTCGTTCGTAAGCCGCACCGTCACCGTGCCCGGTGTCGAGACCGCTGCGATCGCAGCGCCGATCCGCGCCACGCAGTCGCTGCTCGGCATCCCCGGCAGGAGCCGCACGCCGACATCGATCTCGCAGCGCTCCGGAATCACGTTGATCGCGCTGCCGCCGCGCACGCGCGCCGTCGTGAGTACGGGATACGGCACCTCGGGAAACAGCGCACTCTCGGCATTCTGTTCTCTCGCGAACTCTTCGCGCAGCGCCGCCAGCGCGGTGATGACACGCGCTGCGCGCTCGATCGCGTTGACGCCCTTCATCGGAAACCCGCTGTGCGCCGCGATGCCCTGGACGACGATCGAGATTGTGAGATGACCCTTGTGGCCGCGCACGACGCGCATCGATGTCGGCTCGCCGACGAGTGTGCGCCGCGGAAGCGGACGCTCGCGCGGCCACGCCCGCGCGAAGGCGGCGGCGCCGAGCGTCCCGATCTCTTCGTTGCACGTCAGGAGCAGGTACAGCGGTTCTTGCAGCGGCGCTGTCGACACGCGGTCCGCGCATGCCAGCAGCAGATTGATGGCGAGCGCGTCAAAGCCCTTCATGTCGCACGCGCCGCGGCCGACCACGCGATCGTCGCGCATGGTCAACGCCCGCGGATCGCTCGTCCATTCGGGCTCGTCCGCAGGGACCGTATCGACGTGGCCGCACAGCAGCAGACCTTCGCCCGCAGCGCAGTTGGGTCCCACAGCGAGCAGTACGTTCTCGTGACCCGCATCGACGCGAAACCGCTCGATTCGCACACGTGAATGCGCCACGTACTCGCATACAAAGTCGAACAGCGCGTCCGTGGCGTTGCAGCTCGTCGTATCGATTGCGACGAGTCGCGTAAGCAGTTCAAGATCGTTCAGTCGCGCAGTCACGTGAGGCAGCATACGGAAGCGACCGGAATCAGGGCTTAGCCCGAAAGGCTCGCGCGACGCCGCGCTTCGTTCACTGAAGCTGAAACCGATACACTCCCCCCCTATGCCGATCCGGTATCGCCAGCGAATTCTCGACCATCTGCGCCATGACACCTATCGCCCCGTCGTCGTTCGCGACGTGGCAAAGCAGCTTCGGGTAGCCGATGAAGATCTCGAGTCGTTTCAAGGCGCTGTCGACCAGCTCGTCGTGTCCGGCCGGGTGGAAATCGGCGTCGACGAACGGCTCCGGCTGCCGATCTTCAAAGAAGAAGCGGTCGGCAAGATCAAGCTGGCCCGCGGAGGATTCGGGTTTTTGATTCCGGACGAGCCGACGCGCGAAGGCGACCTGTTTATCCCGGAAGGCTCGACGATGGACGCGCTGTCGGGTGATCGCGTGCGCGTCAAGGTGGTGCGGAAGGCCTCTCTCGCGCGCCGCGGGCGAGGCGCGGGCAGCACGTACGCGCCGCCGGAAAAGGGCGATCTCCTCGGCCGTGTCGTCGAGATTCTCGAGCGCGGCCAGAGCCGCTTCGCCGGCGAACTCGTGAAGGTCGGCAAGACCTGGATGGTCACGCCCGATGGCCGCGTGCTGCGCAACAACATCGTCGTGCGCGATCCGTTCGTGAAGAATCCCCTGGCCAAGGTGGGCGACAAGGTCATCGTCGAGATCACGCAGTGGGGCGAAGAGGGCGCGCTGCCCGAAGGCGTCATCACCGAAGTGCTTGGCGAGGCCGGTCGGCCGGACGTCGAAACGGAAGCGGTGATTGCATCGCATCAGATTCGCACACAGTTTGACGACGAGGTCATTGATCAAGCCACAGCCGCATCGCGCGATTTTGAAAAGAGTTCGAAGGGTCCATGGCCCGAGCGTCTCGATCTGACAGGCACGTTCATCTTCACAATCGACCCGCCTGATGCGAAGGACTACGACGACGCGATATCCATCCGCCGCGATGAAGACTCCGGCGAATGGGAACTCGGCGTCCACATCGCGGATGTCGCGCACTTCGTTCCGTCGGGCAGTCCGCTCGACCTCGAAGCGCAGGCACGCGGCACGAGCGTCTACCTGCCGCGCCGCGTGATTCCCATGTTGCCGGAACAGCTGAGCAACGGCGTCTGTTCGCTGCAGGAAGGTGTGGCGCGGTTTACCAAGAGTGTGTTCATCCGCTTCGACGCGAAAGGCCGTGTAGTAGCGCAGAACGCCGCGGCGAGCGTGATCCGATCGGCCAAGCGGCTGACGTACCTTGAAGCGCAGGCGCTGATCGATGGCGATCTCGCCACGGCCAAGACGCACGCGAAGACCGAGCCCGAATATTCGAGCGATCTGCTGGAGTCGCTGCGGCTCGCGCAGCGCCTCGCGAAGGTGCTCCGCGAACGGCGCCGCAGGGATGGCATGATTGCGCTGCATCTGCCGCAGTCGGAACTCGTCTTCGACGCCGATGGCCATGTGATCGACGCGGTGCCCGAGGACAACTCATTCACGCACACGCTCATCGAGATGTTCATGGTCGAAGCGAACGAAGCGGTGGCTCGCTTCTTCGCCGATCTCGAACTGCCGCTGCTGCGTCGCATTCATCCTGAACCAAGCTACGGTGACGTGGAGGAGCTGCGAATCTACGCACGACTGGCCAAAGTCGACCTGCCCGATGCGCCGACGCGCAAGGACCTGCAGCACCTGCTCGAGCACACGCTCAACTCGACATCGACGCGCGCGATTCACTTCGCCGTGCTGCGCTCGCTCGCCAAGGCAAGTTACAGCCCGATGATGATCGGCCACTTCGCGCTGGCGAGCGAGCATTACGCGCACTTCACGAGCCCCATCCGCCGCTACCCCGATCTTCTTGTGCATCGGGCACTGCAGGCGTATCTCGACGCGACCGACAACGGCCGTGACGTTCCGTCCGGCAAGCAGCGGCGCAAACTCACCCAGGGACTGCTCGACGATCCGCGCGTCATCGATGAAGCGACGCTCATCAACCTCGGAAATCAGAGCACCGAGCGTGAGATTGCTGCGGAAGAGGCGGAGCGCGAACTGCGCACGTTCCTCATCCTGCAGTTGCTGCTGGAGAAGCATCTCGGCGATGAGTTCGCCGCCACCGTCACCGGCATGTCGCCGAGCGGCACGGTGTTCGCCTCGCTCGAGAAGTACCTGGTCGACGGCGCGATTCCGGCGCGCGAGCTCGGTGGTGCTGACGGCAAGCCTGATCGCTGGAATCTCGTGCAGGCCACCGGCCGGCTGGTGGCCAAGCGCAGCGGCATGTCGATCGGACTCGGCGATCTCATCCGCGTGATGATTGACAAGGTCGATCTCTCAGCCCGGCAGATGACGCTGCGCATCATCAAGTTCGCCGACGCCGCATCACGCGGACTTGCGGCTGCGGGCGACGACGCGGCGCCGGCAAAGGCACCGCCGCACGAGCGCGGCGGTAAGCCGTTGCGCGGCCGAGTGGACGGCCACCGGCGCGGATTCAAGAAGGGGCGACGCGGCAAGCGCGATCGCTGACGCGGAGTGGGCTACGGTGCCACGGTTCACGCCTATCACTAGTGCCCGATCGGCAGACGCAGTATCGGCGGCGTTCATCGCGCTGCAGCGGTCATTCGAGCTTCGAACAGTTCGGCGAGGAAAAGGCGCATCTTCGCGAACGCGCGGTCGCTCACCTTCTGCTTGTACACGGTGCCGAAGCTCGGATCGTTGGCCAACGGATTTGTGAATGCGTGCACCGTGTGGCCATACATGTCGATCTCCCAATCCGCGCCCGCTTCCGTCAGGTCGCTTGCGAGCGCCGTGACGGCTTCCGGCGGAACCATCGGATCGGCATAGCCGTGCAGGCACAGCACCCGGGCACTCATCTTCTGCGCTGGGCCGACCTCCGCGGGCGGCGGCGCGTTGAAGAGGCCGTGAAAACTGACAACGCCACGGACGCCCGGAGCGCCGGCGCGTGCGATGTCCAGCGCGCAGAGACCCCCGAAGCAGAACCCGATTGCCGCGATCTCGTTCGCATGCGCCATTGGCAGCCGGTGCGCGGTGTTGACAGCGGCGAGCAATCGTCCGCGCAAGAGCGCGCGGTCCTCGACGAACGGCGTCATCAACTTTTTGTTCTCGTCGGTGGATCCGCCGCGCCGCCCTTTCCCGTATACGTCCAGCGCGAATCCGATGTAGCCGAGCCGCCCGAGCATCTCGGCCTGCGTGCGCGCGAAGTCGTCCTGACCGGCCCAGGCGTGACACACGAGAACTACCGGCGTTGGTCGTCCGAGACCGCTCGCCATTGCAACGTAGCCTTCGCATTCAACGCTACCATCCATGTACGAGATGAACTCGGTGTGCATGGCGCGGGATGGTAGCGGGAACGCCGGCCTATGCGCGGTGGGCGCTGACGATCCGGTGCCACTGGCGCCGACAGCAGCAAGGCTTTGCGGGCAGAGAAGAATCTGCAACATTTTCTTCGGCAGTTTTAAGAACGTCCATTTTCGCGCGTTACAAGGTGAGCCACCGCGACGCGAGCGCGCCGCGCAATCACGTTGAGCCCGCCGACGGAATCTACCGCCGGACGTGCGGGGGAAAGGGCTCCATGAACAGAATGACCTCCCTGGTCGTGAAGGCGATCGCATGCGCGGTCATGATGGCGGTGACGGTGCACGCGGGTGACGTGCCGATGCCTCCAGCGCCGCCGGTGATCCACGAGGAAGTGATCCTCCTGCCGCAGCCTGCTCAGAACGAGCCACGATTCGGACTCGCAGTCGCTGTCACCGGATCGACGGTGCTCGTCGGAAGTCCGCGCGACGGAGACGATGGCACGGACGACGGCGCGGTGCAGGGCTTTGGCGACAGCAAGCGCGGCTGGCGGCGGGTGCAGCGGCTGCAGTCGACCGACCCGGCATGGGAAGATCGATTCGGCCAGTCTGTCGCTGCAAGCGGCTCGCGCGTCATCGTCGGGCGTGACCGTGCGGACGACGGGGCGCCGAACGCAGGTGCCGCCGTCGTCTTCAAACGCGCCGGGTATCACTACCGCAAAGAGGCGGATCTCGTGCCGCCGGATCCAGGTGCAGACGACGGTTTTGGCTGCGCTGTGGCGATCGATGGCGCCGCGGCCATCGTCGGTTCGTCGCGCGACGACGACGCGGGACTCGATTCGGGAAGCGCGTACGCGTGGGCGTTGCGCGGGACGTCGTGGGAGCTCACCGCCAAGCTCGTCGCGCCTGATGCGGCCAGCGCTGACTGGTTCGGCCGCGCCGTGGCGGTCGATGGCAACTTCATCGTGGTCGGCGCGTACGGCGATGATGACCGCGGCGAGAAGAGCGGCGCCGCGTACGTCTTTCGCAGAGACGGTGGGGAATGGCTGCTTGACGTGAAACTCGTGCCGGAGGATCTCCGCGAAGGTGACTGGTTCGGCTTCAGTGTCGCTGTCCACGGCGACACGATCGCGATTGGTGCTCCGCGCGACAGCGGCGCGGGAGAATCCGCGGGATGCGTGCGCCTCTTCCGCCGCGGCACCGGCGGCGTGTGGACCCCCGAGGCGACACTGCGACCTCCGATGGGTACAACGACCGCCTGGTTCGGCTACGCCGTTGCTCTGGACACAGAGAGATTGATCATCGGAGCGCCGGGCACGGACAACGGCGGGGAGGCGACCGGCTCAGCAGCGGTCTTTGCGTGTGTCGATGGGACGTGGACGCAGCGGGCAGAGCTCGCGCCTCAGTCGCCGGTGGCCGGAGCGCTGTTCGGATCCGCGGTCGCTGTCGACGGCGGGCTGGTCGCGATCGGAAAGCAGTACGACGAGGACACGGAGATCTCGTCCGGCAAGGCGTGGGTGTTCCGGCTCTCCGGCAAACCGAGGAAAGCCGATGCCAGTGCGACCTCACGCGCGAGACAGATCAACGCCACCGTCGCCCGCCGGCACGCTCCCAGCACCGCTGGGGTTGCCCTGTGCCGCGACATCTTGGGCGTAACACGCCCCAATGACGCGGTTCCACTCGGCAATGGTCGAGCACGCGATGAAGGCCGACTTGACTCGGTTGGGGTCGGGGTGATGCTGCGCGAATTTGATTCCGAACTTCCGCATCATGCGCCCGGCACGCCTTTCGCCGTGCAGCTTCACCGAGAGATCGAAATGATCGAGCAGCGTCTGGCGCTGCTCGGCGAGAGTCGGCGCGGTCGCAGCCTCACCGCGCATCAGCTGTCGAGCCTGCCGGAAGATCCACGGATTGCCGATGCAGCCACGTGCCACGGACACAGCGTGAACGCCCGTGAATTCGAGCATGGCGAAGATGTCTTCGACCTGCCAGACATCGCCCGAACCGAAAATGATGCGGTCCGGCTTCCGTGCGACGAGATCACGCAGAAACTCCCATTTCGCCGGCCCGAGATACTTCTGCTGCACCGTGCGGCAATGCACGGTCGACCATGCGTATCCGAGGTCGTACGCAGCGTCGAAGATGCGTTCAAAGTAAGCGGCCATCGCCGGCGTGTCATCGAACGCCCGCCGTAGCTTGACTGTTGTCGGGAGATGCGCTGGGACCGCATCGCGAACTGCCTTGAGCACCGCGATGGCATCCTCGGGGTGACCGAGGAAGTGTCCCCCACGGTTGCTTCGCTTGATCTTCTTGACCGGGCACGCGAGGTTGACATCGATCACTTCGTATCCCATGCCGACCAGAATCAGCGAACCGTCGGCCATCTCGCGGGGATGGGTTCCCATGATCTGGCCGGCGATCGGATGGTCGTCGAGACCCGCCGCGACATTGTCTTCGATCTCGCCCATGCCGCACTCGGTGGCTAGAAGATCTGGATCCTCTTTGCGTCGACCTCTCCCGCCATTGATGAGTGTTCGATCGAGGAGCGCCTCGGTGATGCAGAACGGCGCTCCGTGGCGCCGGGCGACAATGCGCATCGGCCCGTCCGAGTAGCCGGCAAGACCCGCCTGAAAGAAAGGAGCATCAAAGCCGGGGACGAGCGCGGGAATCCGTTCATCCAATCGAAACGTGCCCGCGATGTCGATCACCGATCGATCAAGCGTCCACCGATAACGGGCTTCGCCGGCCTGACTCTGTCCAGTTTCGTCGTCGGGAGCGCCGACCGGTTCAAGATTCACCGACATCCCGACACGCCCTTCCTGTATGCCCCGCGTGGATCGTGTTCGTCAACCGCACGCGTCGCGAGAGTCGTTCGTGTTCACCACTCGCGACGACCGTTCCGGCAATTCCACCCACACGCTAACACGGGCCCCAGGCGCCCAGCAGAACAGCGAGGTCCGATCCGTTCACGACGCCATCCCCGTCGAGATCACCTGTCGGCGTCGCCCATCCTCCAAGGAGTAACGCCAGGTCGACACCATCAACGACTCCGTCGCCATTCACATCACCAGCACAGGGGGCCGTCAACGTAGCGGCTTCGATAAAGCGGAAGTTCGACCCCGGATTGTTGACGATGACCCGCTCAGTCAGGGTCACCGGGTCGTACGCCATGACTCTCGTTCCGCCACTGTAGATGTACTCGCCCGTGCCGAGCAGCGCCGTTCCCCGTGGCGGCGTCACGAGATTGTTCGCGACGAAGATCTGTCTACCGCCGCTGTCGTATCGATACAAGCCGATCGGCGGCGAGAACCCGGCGGCGAGCACGCCGCCTTCACCATCTACGACCTGGAGCTGACTGGGAAAGTCGATCCCGTTGATACCGTCCGAGTCCACCAAGAGGCCGAGGTACGTCCCCGCAAGATCGATGCGTTCGATCGCATCCTTTGAGGAATCGGCCACGAGCGCATCGTCGCTGCGGAAGACGATGTCGCGCGGAGTCGAGTTGGTGTCAGTGCCGTTCCACCAGACAGTCAACTCCGTGCCATCCACGGTGCTTCGCCACACACGTTTCTGCGGCGGCGAGGTGATGTACAGAAGCCCATCGCGGATCGCGATACCGAAAGGAGCCTCGAGACCGTCGGCCGCCTCCACCACGCGGCCGAGAAAGACACCGTTGTAGGAGTACTCGAAGATGGCATCGGCGATCTCGTCACTCACGAGGATCGTCCCCCTGCCACTTTCGATCGCGCAGATCGGCTGCACCATGTTCCCGTCGCTGGGTATGAAGTTGTCACTGACGATCGCGCCATCGATCGCACTGAACGCCCACACCTTGTCGTTGCCGGAGTCAGGGATCAGCAGGACCGTGGTGGCTTCGGCCACCCTCCCCGAGACCAAGGCCAGTGTCAACGTCAACCCCAACGCCAACGCCGTCGAAACAGTGAGGACCGCAGGACGCCGGACAGCAGGAGCTTGGACAGCAGGAGCTTGGACAGCAGGAGTTTGGGCAGCAGGAGCTGGGGCAGCAGAGGCTTGCATTGATGGTCTCTCCTTCATTCCCATGCATGATGACGCACCGTATCGGACACCGCAGGTGTCAGCCCCGAGTTCACGTCGATGGGATGCCGAGGCGGTCGACTGTAGTAGTGGCGCCGGTCGAAGCGCTATCGTCGAGCGTTCCGGCGTCGAACGGCGGGGCAGTTCTGGGCCTTCGACCAGAGGGGTGACCAGAGGGGTGACCAGACGGGTGACCAAGCTGGCGACCAAGCTGGTGACCAAAATGGCGGTGACCAGACCCTTGACCGACCTTCGATCCTAACGGTGCAGTGGGAGATCCTTCCTGCGCGCGTTGCAGTGAGCCGCACGAGGGGCGCACCGGGAGCACATGGG
>JAWXBD010000080.1:0-19982 GCA_034439815.1 Phycisphaerae bacterium | reverse complement strand
GGCGCCTTCAACGCCTTCAACGCCTTCAACGCCTTCAACGCCTTCAACGCCTTCAACGCCTTCAACGAGGTCGTCATCATCATCATCCTCGATCTCATCGACGATGTCGGGAACCGACGGCAGTTCGGGCTTGCCTAGGGCGCGCTGCGCCTTCTTCCACGCTTCGACCTTCTGTCGTTCCGGACCCATGATCATCGTGAGCCGGCGACCGTTCATGCGCGGTGACATCTCAAGCTTCGCGAGATCGCTCAGTTCCTTGACGATCTCGGCCATGCGGACGTCGCCGCGGTTGCGGTGCGCCACCTCGCGACCCTTGAAGTTCTGCACGATCTGGACCTTGTGGCCTTCGATCAGAAACCGTCGGGCCTGAGCGACGCGGATTGCAATGTCGTGTTCGCCGATCTTCATCGAGCGCCCAAGACGTACCTCCTTCATTTCGGAGGCCTTGCTCTTCGCTTTGTTGGCCTTGTCCTTCTTCGACTGTTCGTACTTGAACTTCCCGTAGTCCATGATTCGACAGACGGGCGGCCGCACGTCGGCGGCAATCTCCACGAGATCCATGCCGAGTTCGATGGCACGACGACGGGCGTCATCGGTTTCGACGATGCCCACCATCTCGTTGTTCTCATCGATCAGACGGACCGGCGTGATACGAATACGGTCGTTGATGCGCGGCCCCATGGGCTCGCTGCGGAAAGGCGGACGACGAGGCGGAAGTGCGATGGCTGAGATCCTTTACTGAGATGCGGCGGTGAAGAAGAACACAATGCGAACGGAGGAGCGTGACATCCTGCAACGCCGCCGGCGGTGCAGTGCCACGGAGAGTTCAGCTGAACGAGGACGCGCGCGAACCGGGTGGTCCCGCAGTTGGTCCGGTTGACGGTCCAATCGACGACCGGAATGATGAAGCGAGCGGGCACTCATGGCCCGGACAACTCAATCATTGCCACAATCCCCAGCGGGTTGGCCCCAGCAGGCTGGAACCGTGAAACTGATTCTGTCGGAGATGGTCGTCATGCTGGATCGCGTCGGAGAGCGGCGACGACCGACAGAGAGTCGGTCGTCGACGGTCGTTGAAGATATCGACCTGCCTCCGGGGGAGCAACGGTAGGGAGCCCCCGCACGCCACGGAAGTCTGAATTGCAGGCCAAATCTTCATGAGCCGATGCGCGAACCGCGGGATGCGCAAGGGCCATCCCGCGGTGCCTCAGCAGCTCGTCGGCGACCGCCTACCCCTCTCAATTCTTCAGATCGAACCCGAGAAAGCGCTTTTCGGCAGTGCCCGTCTCAAATTCGACCCAGAGCTTGCTGCCGGCAGGCAGCGGATCCGGGACCTCGACATGGGTATGCCAGTTGTCGTTCTCGATCTCTGCCTTCGCCTTGAGTGATCCCTTCGCGTCTTCCGTGCCGATCCAGAACCGCACGGTTGCCAGGATGGAAGTCGATCCGGCGGGGAGCGAGATCCAGACATCGATGGGGGCATCGCCGCCGGCTTTGATCTCGCCGTCGCGCGACGCCTTGACGACAAAGCCGTCGACGATCTGCTCACCGAGGGCGACCGTCGCTCCATGACCATGCTCGGCTGCTGCACCGTGATCATGATCATCGTCGTGATCATGATCATGATCGTCATGGGCTCCGGTCGAACCCGACGTGCCCGATGTATTTGTCACGGGCGCTTGGTCTTTACACCCCGCAAGCGCGACGATTGACGCGGCGATCACGGGTATGACTGTGACGAACAGCAGGTGCGAATGTGAACGTGGCAATGCAGATCTCCTTTAAAGCGAAAATGGAAAACGAGTCACGAGGATCGAAAACGATTGAGCAGCCGCCTGATGACGCTGCGACGAGACGGTGAACTGGACGACAGGTGCGGCGGCGGGACCGGCACGCGGAACACGAGCGCGTAACCGGCCGGAACCACAAAGAGGTTCAGCGCCGTTGACGAAATGAGACCGCCAAGAACGACGACGGCCAGCGGAGCGAGCAGCTCGCTTCCCGGCTTCCCGCTGGCAAGGACGAGCGGGAACAGTCCGAGTGCGGCCGTGAGTGCTGTCATGAGGATCGGAACGAGACGTTCGAGCGAACCGAGTGCGATGGCCTCTGCGGGACTCTTGTGTTCGGCGGTCTGCAGGTGGTCGTAATGATTAACGAGCAGGATGCCGTTGCGGACGGCGATGCCAAAGAGCGTGACGAAGCCCACCATGCTCGCGATCGAGATCACCGGCGCCACGTAGCGCGAGGAGCCGACGCCGAAGAGCGCCAGTGTGTTCGACCAGAGGCTCGGCGACTCCGAGATGTAGATCGCCGCGACACCGCCGATGAGTGCGAGCGGGAGATTCACCATCACAAGGAGCGCGGTGCGCGAGCGGCCCGTCGAGAGCTGCAGCAGAAGGAACATGACGACGGCCACGCCGCAGCCCATGAGGTAGATCGTGCGGCTGGCCGACTGTTGCGCTTCAAACTGTCCGCCGTAGTGCACGGCGTATCCCGCTCGCTGCACGATCGGATCGACGCGCGCCTGCACGCGGCCTACGAGATCGCCGAGGTTGTAGCCTGGTGCTACGTTCGTCGAGATGACGGCCTTGCGCCGACCGTTCTCGCGGGCGATGAGATTGCTCGTTCGTTCGGGACCGATGTCGGCGACCTGCCGCAGGCGCACGATCGCGCCGCCCACGCCGCGCAGCTGAAGATCCATGATCTGGTCGACGCGTTCGCGCTGTGCCCCGGCGAGCCGCACGACCATTTCGTAGCGGCGGATCCCCTGATTGACCTCGGCGACCGACTCGCCATCGAGCGCCTGCTGCACCTGTTCCGCTGCTGAGGCGGGTGTGAGACCGGCGGCCGCGAGATCGTGCGCCCGATAGCGGATGGGCAGCGACGTGATCATGACTTCGCGATTCGCGGCGACGTCGCGCGTGCCTGGGATCGCGCGCAGTTCCGTCTCGATAGATTTCGCGAGACCGCGCAGCGTGTCGAGGTTGTCGCCGAACACGCTGATGGCGATGGCGGCCGGTGTGCCCGACAGGACATGACTGAGCCGGTGCTCGATGGGCTGGCCCACCATCGTCGTGATACCGGGGACGTTGCTGATGATGCGATCGATGTCGGCGCGCACTGCATCCTGCGATGCATTGTCCTCCATCGTCACCTCGATCTCGGAGCTCGATACGGGTTCCGCATGTTCATCGCGCTCCGCTCGTCCCGTGCGTCGCGTCACGCTCCGCGCGCCATCGATTGCTGCGAGCTGCTTTTCGATTCCGGTCGCCACACGATTGCTCTCCGCCAGCGATGTGCCGGGCGGCGCCATCAGAAAGACGGTGAACGTGCCTTCCTTGAATGACGGCAGAAATGCGGTGCCGAACGTGCTCGCCAGCCACAGGGAGAGGGCGGCGGCTACGCCAGATGCGGTCAGCACGAGCGCGCGGTGGCGCAGGGCCGCAGCGAGCATCGGCTCGTAACCGCGCTTCAGCCATCGCACGAGCGGCCCGTCGCGATGCTCTCCGCGGCTGAGCGTGCCGCGCAGGAGGATCTTGCATAGCGCCGGTGTCACCGTGAGCGCGACGATCAGCGACGCCATGATCGACACGATGTAAGCGATGCCGAGCGGCCGGAAGAATCGGCCTTCAATTCCCTGCAGAAACAGCAGCGGAACAAAGACCATGCAGATGATGACGGTCGCGAACACGACGGACGAACGGATCTCGTTGCTCGCGCGATAGACCACGTCGACGAGCGGCTCCCGTTCGGCAACAGGCAGCGCGGCGTTCTCCTTCAATCGGCGAAAAACATTCTCGACATCGATGACGGCATCGTCCACGAGTTCACCGATCGCGACGGCGAGACCGCCGAGCGTCATCACGTTCACGGACAGTCCGAGCGCCCACAGCAGCAGGAGCGCAACGGCAAGTGACAGCGGCAGCGCGGTGAGCGTGATGAGCGTGGTGCGCACGTTCAGCAGAAAGAGGATGAGGATCACGGCCACGATGATCGATGCATCGCGCAGAACCACGACCACGTTGTGGATCGAACGGTTGATGAATCGCGATGCACGAAACGGATCGCGATTCAGCTCCATGCCCGCGGGCATGGCGTGCTCCAGCTCGTCGAGCACGCCATCGATGGCGTTCGTCAGTGCGAGCGTGTTCGTCGCCGGACTCTTCTGCACGGAGATCACAACGGCGGAAATGCCGTTGTCCGCAGCCGTGCCGCGCTTCGGCGCCGGACCGAGCTCGACATCGGCGACCTGTCCGATCGTCACCGGGGCGCCATCGTGATAGCGCACCAAGGTGCCCTTGATGTCGTCGACGCTCTGCACGCGGGCCATCTGCCGGATCGGAATCTCAAGATTCTCGACGTTCTCGAGGTATCCGGCTGAGGCCGTGCTGTGCGCGCCGCGCGCGGCGTCCACGACATCGCTGATCGTCAGGTCGTACAGCGCCAGCAGATCCTGCCGGACGTTGATGCGGTACTGCGGGAGCTCGCCGCCGATCGCCACCACCTGCGCGACACCCGGTACCGCGAGCACACGGTTGCGCAGATCGAACTCGGCAAACGCGCGCAGCTCCAGCGGTGACACGCTGCCGTCGGGCGACCCAAGCGCGAGAAGCATGATCTCACCGGTGATCGAAGTCACGGGCGTGATCTCGGCGTGCGCAGAAGGCGGAAGCAGCTCCCGAACGCTGGACAGGCGTTCGGCGACGAGCTGGCGCGCGCGGTAGATATCGGTTCCCCAGTCGAACTCGACCCACACAAGCGAAAGACTCGTTGCGCTCGACGATCGGACGCGCCGTGTGCCGGCCAGTCCGTTCACCGCCGTTTCGATCGGAAACGTGACGTTCGCCTCGACCTCATCGGCAGCGAGTCCGCCCGCCTCCGTCATGATCACGACCGTCGGCGCGTTCAGTTCGGGGAACACGTCCACGGGCATCTGAGCAAGCTTCAGGCCCGCGAAGAGGAGCAGGAGGCCAGACGCCACAATGACGAGCGACGCGTTCCGCAGTGAGAATCCAATCAGGTGCTTGAGCATCAGTCCGCACCTTCGTGGAATGTCCCGTCCGAATGAAAGTGGCCGCCCTTGGGCGCGTTGCCCGCCGTCGCCAGCATCAGCTGGTACACGCCATCAAGCACGATCTCGTCGCCTTCCTTCACACCACTCTGGACGATGACCCAGCGGCCGTCGTTGACACCAAGATCGGCTGGTATGCGAATCACCTTGTCGGGATCTTTCGGATCACGGCGGAACATGATCGGCGTGAGACCGTCGCGCGCGATGACCGCGAGCGGCACGGCGAGTTCCTCGGCGGCGCCGTCGAGCGTGATCTCGAGGTATGCGGAGACTCCTGCCCGCGCCCACGCGGCCGCTCGCGTCGGCGTCAGAAAGAGATCGACTGTGCGCGAATCGGCATCCGCGGTCAGTCCGATCTGCAGCGTTGAAACGAGCGCGTCCTGCTGGTCCAGCGCGGCACCTGTGGGGGGCACGACGCGCGCCTGCAGACCGTCGCGCAGCCGACCGAGGTCCGCCTGCAGTCCCCGCGCCCGAAAGCGGATGTGGTCGGGCTGGACGACGGTGAGGACCTCGTCTGATTCCGCGACAAAGCGTCCATTTGTGATGGCAAGCGACTCGATGAAACCGCCGCGCGTCGCGCGCACCGTCAGCGTGGGCATGTCGCGCCATCGGGGCCGATCCGCCGCGGCGTCGCCGCTTGGGGCCAGCAGCTCGTTCACCGACATTCCGCTGAGCGCCGAAGCAGATGAGAGAAGCAGATCGCGCCGCGCGGTAGCCGCCTTGAGCCCCGCTTCCGTGGACAGCTGATCCGCCTCGAGTTCGGCGTCGCGCTCCATCACGTCGGCGAGCTCCGCCTGCGTCGCGTTGAGCGTCGCCTTCGCTTCCGTGAACTGCGCTGCACTGCCGCCGCCGGCGCGGCGCAGCTCCTCCAGCTGCACCAGCCGTTCCTCCCAGAGCGTGACCTTGTCGACCAGACTCCGCTCGTGCCGACCGTGCGCCTCGCGGAGCGGCGGCATGGATGCAAGCCGCGCGCTCGCCTGTTCGACGCCCGACTCTGCCGCGGCGATCTGCTCCTGCAGTTCGCGCCACTTCACCGAGTCGAGGATGTACAGCGGTGCACCAGTCTCGACCGCCTGATACTGCTCGACGAGCAGTTCGGCGCGCCCGGGCAGCGCTGCGCGGTACTCGCGCCGCGCCGTCGGCAGCAGTTCAAAGTGACCCGGTACGCGCAGCGTCCTGGCGACAGCACGGTATTCTACCTTCGCGAAGGTGATGCCGAGATTGGCGCGCACCGCCGCGGGGATGTCGACGCGATCCGTGATGGCAGGGGCGGTGGTCATGGCCGCGGGCGCGACCGGCGGCTCCTCGCGCGTGCATGCGGTCGACAGCGCGAGACACGCGACCGCCGCTCCAAGCGTGTGGCGAGTCATTCGAGTCGTTCCAATCATGGCGCTCCTCCCTCGTCGCCGGCCGGTATGGGCGGACCAAGCAGTTCTTCGAAACGAATCGTGGCGAGCACTTCCGCCAGCCGCGCGTCGATCAGCCTGACTTGGGCGTCCTGCTGCCGGACGAGCGATTCGAGCAGCACGAGCGTGTTGACCTCGCCGAGGCGGGCGATCTCGCGCGCGTCCGCGTACTCAGCGTCGACGAGCGGAATGATCTCTGACTCAAGAAATATGCGCTGCTCCGCAGCGGCATCGCGCTGCACCGCCGCCTCAGCCAGGTCGCCGATCAGCTGCTCGAGCACAGTCTCGGCCACCGCGCGCGAAAGTTCCCGCAGCGCGTTTGCCTCGGCGATCCCGCGCCGGTTGGCGTTCAGAATCGGCAGCGGCACAGAGATACCGAGCAGCACTTGGTCATTGCCGTCCTCCCGTTCGTAGCCCGGACTCAGGTTCAGATCGGGGTACTGCTTGCGCACTTCAAGCTGCAGCGACTGTTCGGCGACTTCGTACTCCGCTATTGCGACGCGCATTGCGGGACTCTGCATCACCCTCGATGCGGCATCGAGATCGCCGGTCGGGACTTCAAACGTCGTGGGGAGCAGCTCGACGGGGGCGGCCGGTGCCAGGCCCATCAACTGCTTGATCGCGAGGGTGCTCGAGGCGAGCTGCGCCTCGAAGAGCAGCAGTGAGCTCTGGGTTGTCGCCTTCTCGATGCGGAACAGCCGTGCCTCTGTGCGCGGGATCTCGCCCGCGCTTTCCATCATGTCGACGATGCCAAGCACCTGACCCGAGCGGTCGACAAACTCGCGTGTGGCCGCGGCCTGCGCTGACAGCATGGACCATCGCGCCCAGGCGCGGCGCAGGTTGATCCGCGCCTGCCATTCACGTTGCTCGACGCGAAGCAGCTCCGTCACGTGCTCGTGCTTCGCCTTGGCTTTTTCGATATCGAGCCGTCCGCTGACGGGAATCGTGAAGCCGACTGTTGCGGCGAGCTTCCACGGATCGGCAACGCTCGCCAGAATGCGCGTGAGATCGACACCGATGACCGGGTCCTCCCACAGTCCAGCGTTCTCTGCGCCCGCAAGCGTCACGCCCGCCCGCAGGCGCGCGATCCGCAGATCGGCGTTGAAGACTATCGCTACCGCCTCGGCCTCGGACAACGTGACGCCATCGGCGAGATCGAAGGGTGCGTCAGGCGAAAGGTGCGGGCGCGCGAGAAACGCCTTCTCATGCGCCGGGAGATCCAGCGGCCTCGCTTGATACGACTGGCAGGCGCCTGCGAACAGCGCGATGAACATCGGTAAACGGCGCGATGCACGTGTCGCATGGAAACGGACGTTGAACACGGTCAGCTCCTGAACAGGAGGCCGCGACCGATGGATCGGGCTCGCGGGCGAGAATCAGCGGATTGAAAGCTCGCGCACGGAGCGCGCGCAACGCACAACATCGCGCATCCACCAAAGCTGTCGCCTGGTGAGTGCACGCGCGAACGCTTCGCAGCTAGATCAGAAGTCGTACGGACTTCAGCGCGCGGACTTGCTCGAGCCGCGCCCGGTCGAGCGGGGGCGACCATGCGCGCACCAGCGCAGGCGGCGTAATGGACCAGCTCAGTCCGACGACAGCGACGGGAAAAAAGGCAAAGTTCGCGTCGTCCGCCCCCTCAACCGCCGGCGCTCCGATCCGCGCTTGGCGCGGCATCGTCTCATCCTGGCCCGGCACATCGAGTTCGATGTGCAGATGGCGGCCGGCATCGCAGTGCTCATGCTCCGCCGTCGGGCCGCGCGTCTGCACGATGCCATGCTCGTGCTCGTGACCGCACGCCGCTGCCTCCGCGATCTCCAACGGGACACAGAGCGTCTGGCCCCGCGCGCAGCACAGACAGGCCTGCACGAGGATGAGGACGGAGGCCACGACTCTGCTGATCAGGGACGGCACGGCTCGGATGGTATCGGGGAGCAAGGCCATTGGCTTGACAAAATCAGCCTTCCGCCGACTTCGGCGTCGCGAGCACCTTGTCGATGCGTGAGCCGTCCATATCGACCACCTCGAGGGTGAACCCCTGCCAGACCGCACACTCCCCGGCCGACGGAATGTGCCCCAACTGCGCCAGCACCAGTCCCGCAACCGTGTTGACCTCGGGTAGCTCCTCCTCTGCCTGCGGGGAAATGCTGAGAACAAGAACCATTTCGTGCAGCGCGAGGCTTCCGTCCATGAGCCATGAGCCATCGTCGCGCCGCACCACGCCGGAACGGAGCTTCTGCGTCTGCTGCGCCACATCGCCCATGACAGCATTGATGATGTCGCCGAGCGTTATGAGTCCCTGCGTGCCGCCATACTCGTCCACCACAAAGGCGACGCGCGTTCGCGTGTGCTGGAACTCGTCCAGCAGCTTGAGTGCGGGCATCGTTTCCGGCACGAACAGTGGTTGCTGCGCGATAGCCGCGACTCTGAAGTTGCCCCCGGCAAGGAGTCCGTGCGCGACCAGATCCCTGGTGTGCACGACGCCGACGATCTCGTCAAGACTGTTCCGACACACGGGAAAGTGCGAGTAGGAGCTTGTGCCGACGAGCACGCGCACCGACTCAAGTGTCGCATCCTCGCTGATCCACTCAATCTCGCCGCGCGGCACGACCAGTGACGCGGCTGTCAGGTCGCGCACTCGAAACACGCGCTTGAGCAGTTTGAACTCGAGCGGTGCAAAGATGCCAGTTCCCGCTGCCCGCGCCACGAGCGCCATCACATCGTCCTCCGAGACGTCGTCGTCACTGCGCACTCTGATGCGCAGCAGCCGCAGGATCAGGTCGGTCGACGAAGTGAGGAGACGCACGGGCCACGCCGTCACCTTGGAAAGCACGTTCAGCGGGCGGGAGATGGCGGACGCAATCGCCTCGGGATAGGCCAGTGCAAGTCGCTTGGGCACGAGCTCACCGAAGACAACGGAAAAGTACGTGATGGTCAGAACAACAACGATGAGCGCAATCGTCTCGCTGTGTTCGGCCAACCACGGAACCTTCGCGACCAGTGACTGAAGCTCGTCTGAGAGCGCGCTCTCGCCGAAGGCGCCCGCAAAGATTCCGATGAGCGTGATACCCACCTGTACCGTCGAAAGAAAGCGCGTCGGTTCGCGGGCCAGACGAATCGCGGTCATCGCACCGCGGCTGCCTCGAGATGCGGCGTGCTGCAGTCTGCTCTGCTGCGACGTCATCATGGCAAGCTCGGCCATGGCGAAGAAGCCATTCAGCAGCAGGAGAAACGCAAGGATCACAAGCGGAACGAGCATCGCGACAGTATGGCGACTTTTCGTCTACGCCCCGTTGTCGCCCAGTCACTGTGCAGGCCGCGTCAGGGAAAACGCGCCGGATCAGCCGCTTCGCGGCGGGTTGCTTCGCGGAGCAGCTGCGCCACGCTCATCGCCGCTGCGGCGCGGTCGGGATCGCTCGCGGCTTCAAAGGCCAGCATGCCGTCGATCGAACTCAACGCCGACCATTGTGGATGCAGGCGTGCGATCTGCAATGGCTCGGGCATCGACCAGCCGGATGCCGTGCGAGCCAGGCTTCGTACCCGCTCGACAAGCGAGTCCTGCGCGACGCGCATGGGCGATTGCGCAGCATGGCCGCGGCGCAGCAGCGCACGCAGCAGCGACAGTTCGCGCAGCGCGAGCAAGTGGATCGTCGCATCATCGGCGCGAAGTTCGTCGATTCCTCGCAAGCGACGTAGCCAGCGCGCGCCATTGCCGCGCGCCGCTTCAAACATCGCGCCGATGCCGGCACCGGTCGCCGCGGCGGCGCCGAGTGTCATGCCTCCGACGACGGCATCGACTGCAAGTCCCGCCATCGCGCCGACTGCCGCACCGCGGCCAGTCGTCAACCCGAGTTCCTTCATCGCGGACGGATGAAACAGATCCAGTCCCCATCGGCCATCCACCACCGGCAGATTCGCGTCGACCCAGTCCTCGGCGCGGAATCGATGCAGCGCGAGCAGATCGTCGACGCAGCGCTGCTCGCGTGCCGCGAGCGCGGCCTGCAGCGCTGCAACAGCCTGCTGCACCGCCGCCCTGTCGTTCGGGTCGACATGCCGCACGCATGCCGCGGCATCGATCAGCATGTCCGCGATCAATGCAGCGGACATCTCCACCAGATGCTCCCGCTGCTGAGCTCTGCTCTGAATGAACGCATCAAATGTTTCCTGATGCTTCGGCGCAAGTGTGCGCAGCGCTTCGTAGAGCCGTCGCTCGCTGGCTTCGTCAACGATCATGGTGTCAAACGCCACCACGGCATGCAGACCGATGCGCGCGAGTTGATCGCGCCAGTCCGCGACTTGTTGGGCATGCGCAGCCGACGACTCGACAAAGTTCAGGACCGGAACGATCGGCCGCGCACACGCGGCGAGAATCGTCAGTTCATCCCGATGACGGCCGAGCATGCGTTCACGGGCATCAATGACATAGATGGCGATGTCGTTGTCGAGCACCTGCCTGACCGCCTTCGCCTCCTGCGCAAAGCGCGTGTCCGGCGATTCGAGCCAGCGCATGACTCTGGTATGCGGATCGCTCCGCGGCGATGGGTCGATGGACTCCAGAAGCTCAAGCAGTCCGGACGAATCTTCGAGGCCTGGCGTGTCGGTGACGATGATCGCGCAATCACGGCGCAGTCCGCCTGATCCATGGCTGGAGCGCGCGTCAGCGCGCAATTGGGCGCGCATTTCCGCGGCTTCTGCGTGCCGCGTCGTCGCCGGGCGATCAGACACGTCGCCAAAGCGGGCATCGCGCAGCAGGGTGCGCAGCAACGACGTTTTGCCGACGTTTGTGTGCCCGACCACGGCAATGCGCGGAGAAGCAGGCGTCATCGCATCGTCTCCTCGGCCAACGCCAGGTCGAAGCGATGTCGGACGTGCGCGAGCCAGCCGTTCACATCCGCGACGGTGCCCAGCCCGTTGTCGGTCGATGCATCAAACGTGCGATCGAGCACCCCCGTGATCGAGGACTCGCTGCGGCCTTGCAGTTCGAGCAGGAGCGCGAACAGGGCCGCAGCGCGCACGGTCTGTGCGAACTCCTGTGCGCTGTCGGCGGGAGTCGCCGGCGCATCCGCTCGCGAACGGCTCGCGCCGATCGCGGCCGAGACGGCAGCGCCTAGCGTCGTCCAGACCGGCAGCGATGCGAGCGCAAGCGGTGTTGCAAGCGCCGCGACGGCAATGCAGCCGAGCGCGCCGGCAGCCGCGCCCGCCCCGATCCACGCCGGCAGATTCGCGAGCCGCGCCGGAAGCAGCGCCGACACACGCCGCGCGCCCATGCGCACGTGCTCGTCGAGATTGGAAAGGTTCAGCGGAACATCGGACGCGAGCCACTGCGACAACGAGCCGGCGCGGCTCGTGCGATGAAGAGCCGCGATGGCCCGCAGCAGTTCGGCGCGCATCTTGACATCGGTACTGGTCGTCAGCTGCGGCGCCCGCGCGCTGATCAGCGCAAAGGCTTCTTCCACGTGCCGCGTCTCGGTCTTCGCGCGGGTCTGCGTGCGGGCCGCACTCGGCGCGACCAGCGCAGCGAGCTGCGCCGTCGATCGATCGGTCAGGTGTTCGAGGTCGATCTCCAGCACCGCATCTGCGCCCACACCGATGCGATCGAGCATCTGCCGCCAGAGCCCGATGCGGGACTCAATCACGGAAGGATCGGACGGGCTTCGCTCGCGCAGAGCTTGGCCATCGCTCAGCAGCACGATCATCGGCGCGCCGCTGGCTTCGCCAAGGTGTGTAAGCAGTGCAGCCTGACCGCGGTCCGGCGAATTCAGCACGCTGCACGCGGCGACGACGCACCGAGGCGCGGGTGAGGCGGCGCGCAGCGCGTGCGCGACGCGATCGCGCGCGGCGCGATCGTCGATGACGCCGAAGTTGTTCCAGGTGATGCCATCGACGGCAGGCGGCCACGGCGTCCACACCCGCGGTGGCTCGACGGCAACGAGTACAGGCGACCCCGTCGGTGCCGATGCGGAGTGAGCGTGACCGAGCGACGCGTGCGCGGGGATCGACACGTGCTCAACAGCGTCGGGATCGACGACATGCGTTCGCACCGGACTGCGCAGGCGTTCGCGAACCGCAGCAACAGCCGGATCATCGAGAATTCGCTGTGCGTGCGCGCGACCAGCCGCGGGCAAGAGACATGCAATCGTGAGCGCCGCGCGCGGCAGGAGTGCATAGGTCACGAGCGATCCGACGACGAATCCGGACCACGCCAGGCGAACGCCGTCGGCCAGCTCAGCGCTGTGGCGCGAGCTTTCGGTGGCGACGATGTCGCCAGCGGTGGGGACCGGAAATCCGAGCACCGAAGGCAGCCAGCCGAGCCACTCTGCGATCCGCGCGTAGTGGCCCGCCGAAAGAATGGTGGTCTCCCAATGAAAGCGGTGCTCCTGCGTGCTGAGCAGAAGCAGCAGCATGGCGATGCAGCCGATGTTGAACATCGTCCATGCGCCGTTTGACAGCGCGCCGAAGCGCCAGCGGGCGGGACTTCCGCTGGTGAATCGGCGCCACGTGATCGCCAGCGCCGCCTTTGCGACTGGCGCCTGATTGCGGCCGAGCAGGTGCGGGCTGCGCAGGATCGTCAGGAGGAGGCCGCCGATGGATGCGGTCGGCACCGCGCGCGGTCCGATGAACATGAAGAGCAGCCACGCAAACAGGACGAGCGACTGCACGCCAAGCAGACCGACCATCAGGCGCACCACATTGGTCGAATCGTCGGATGCGGCGAGAGCGGTCTGCGCCGCGCCGATTCCCGCGAGCGTCGCGACCAGCAGCACCGCTGCTGTCGTCCACCAGAGTGTCGCTGTCACCCGACCGAGCGCTGCACACGCCGCCGCGGCGTCGCGATGGCTGCGCGACCATGCGAGGAGGCGATCGTCGAGTGATGCATCGATCGCCAGCGCCGCGCGCTCGGTGTCCGCATCGCGCTCGAGCCCGTTGCGTTCCGCAAGGCACAACGTCGCGACCAGCATGTCATCGTCGCGTGAACGGGTGGATCGGCGGGAGGGGGCCTGCACACTGTTCACGATGGCGGCGTCATCTCATCAATGAACCTGTTGGCCTCGGCGATCGATGTCTCCATCTCGCGGATCAATTCGGAAAGGTCATTCTGAATCTCGAGTGCCGTGCCCTGGAGTCCGGCAATCGCCTGGGCGTTGAGATTGTGCTTGAGGAACAGGACCTGGTTGCGAAGCGCGTCGAGGACGGGCGTCATCTTCCCCTCGGCGGCTTTCATTACCGTGACCAGCTGGGCATAGCGTGCCCTGGAGTCGTTCAACTGCTGCTCGCTCTGTGTGCGCAGCCGCTCGTCGGTGTATTCGTTTAACTCCGCCTGCCACTCGTCGAAGAGCTTGCCGCCGACCGTTTCGACGCTCGCAATCCGCGTGCGCACCGTCTCGGCCTTGGACACGCTCTTGTCGTACGCGGCGTTCAGCTTCTTGTACCGCGCTTCGAGTTCACCGGCCTTGCCCGCCTGGTTCGTCACGCTCATGAACTCGTCGAGCGCTGAGTTGAACTGCTCCTTCGCCGCCTCCTGGCTGTCGCGCGCATCTTCAACGCGATCGACGAGCTGTTCACGCTTTGCAATGCCGAACCCCTCGCGAATTGCGATGCCCGCCGATGCACAACCGGCACCGCTGAGTGTGACAGCGGCCAGAAGTGCGGTCAGGAGCGGCGCAAGCAAAACAGTTGGAGTGACTCGACGCACGTTTGGGCTCCCAATCAGTTTCTGATTCTGACAACGCGAGGCAGAACACTTCGTCTGCAACACGGTTCAATGTACCGACCGAGGTCATCATCTGCCGTCAGGGGAACGCGCCATCACGCGGTGTCCGAGAGCCGCACTCGGGACAATTCGTTTGATTCTCGAGCAGCTGATGACTGCAGTCAGGGCATTGATGGGCGCGTCGCCGCCTTGCGCGTCGAATCTCGCGCGCCAGCGGAATTGGCATGATGATCGCGGCGGTGAGCGCGATGTTCGCGAGCAGTCCTCCCCACAGGGGCACGACCGGGATCACGTGGCCAAGTGCACGGGCGCCTCCAGGCCGAGCGTCGCCGAGCCGCAGACCGGCGCGCCACGTACGGTCAAATTCGATCACGGGACCCACGTCAGCGCCGCGGCTGCGGGCCCGCAGGCGCGGAGCGACCTGCATCGCGGCCGGGTTGTCATCCGTGGCGCGTGCCTCGCCGGCGATCTGTGCCACGAGCGCGTGGAACGGCCAGCCGGCGCGAACCTCTACTTGCTGTACCGCACGAATCGGCTGACCGGGCACAGCCGCGCTCATCAGCGGGGGCGTGTCGACAGGCAGGCGCCCGCTGAAGCCGACTGAAATCCACATCAGCCCGAATCGTCCCTCGCCGGAGATGGTCTCGTTCGGACGCGGCCACGACGCTGGCGATGGGACCACCCACGTGAGTCGTGGAAACGCGAGTCTCGGCACCGTCAGCGGCGAGGACATCGCGCAGGCCCAGCTCACCAGCACCGGAATGGTGCAGGACAGCATGAACAGAGGAAGCAGGCGGCGCCATCGCATGCGGGTGTGTCGAACCGATTTGCCGTCGAGGACTGCCACTGTACCGAGGGCTTGGCGCGATGCCCACCGCTCTTCGTCCTAGCGACGATTTCTGCGATTTCTTCGGATCCAACCGTCGCCGATTCCGCTCAGGTCTGGGTGGCACCCCCTGTGCCGAATGCCCGCGCTCATTCCGATCCCGTCGAGGGAGCAAGCCATGAAGATCTCATCACTCGCGTTCCGTCGGTCCGTTCCGAAGTCGATCCTCGCAGCGGCAGTGACGGCAGGTCTGCACGTGACACCCGCGCACGGGGGCGACGTCTGCCCTTGCCTCGGCGATCTGAGCGAAACGGTGCGGTCGACGGCGCCGATCTCGCTGTGATGCTTGGCGCATGGGGACCATGCGGGGACTGCGGCACCTGTGCGTCCGATCTCACGGGGAACTGCTTGGTCGACGCCGCGGATCTTGCGATTCTGCTCGGCGGCTGGGGGGCGTGCTCGTCCACGCCGCTCAACGATCTGTGCAGCAACGCCACCAACGTCGTCGGCTTCACCGGATCCGCGAACCCGTTCTGCACGATTGGTGCAAACACCGACGGTCCGGCCGTCACCTGCGGTGTGCCGTCAATCACGGGCATCGACGGTGATGTGTGGTTCCGCTTTACGGCGCCCATTGATGGTCACGCGCAATTGGGAGTGTGCGCCGATTTCAACGTCCGTTTCGCGGTCTATGGTCAGAATGCATTCGGCGCCTGCAACTGTCCGGGAGTGTTGTTTGGCCCGGCGCTCCTCGGGTGCGCCGGTACGGATGCGTATCCAACGTGCGCGACCGGCGCCGCGCTGCTGATTCCGATTGTCGCTGGCGAGTGCTACACAGTGCGCATCGGTGGCGCAGCGGATCAGCGCGGCTCGGGGAATCTCGACATCAACTTGTACGTGCCGCCGTGTGAGATCGCATCGTCGACGACGCTTGCGGCAACGGGCCTCGAAGCGGACTCGGAGTTCGGCATCGCTGTCGACATCAGCGGGGATGTCGGTGTGGCGACCGCCATCTTTGACGATCTGTTCTTCGGCGGGAGCAACGCCGGATCAGCGCGGGTGTACCGCTACGACGGTCAGGCGTGGATTGCCGAACAGTCGTTGTTGTCTCCGGAGCCGTTTCCCTCGCAGCGCTTCGGCGTGACAGTGGGTGCCAGCGGCAATCGCATCGCTGTCGGAGCGGCCGACGCAGAGTCGGGCTGTCTTGCGGATCCGGATTGTGAAACGGGCATCGTCTATCTCTACGAGTATGACGGGCGCAATTGGAACTTTGATGACTCGCTGCTGCCGTCGAACGGCACGCCGGAGGACAACTTCGGAACGCGAGTTGATATCGATGGAAGTCGCGTCATCGTCGGCGCACGGACAGACGACAACGCGAACGGCGTCCGCGCCGGTGCTGCGTACGTGTTCGAGCGCCTTGCCATTTTCGGCGGTTTCTGGCTGCAGACCGCAAAGCTCATCGCATCCGACGGTGATGATTTCGATGAGTTCGGTATCGACGTCGCCGTGAGCGGAACTTGGGCGATCGTGGGCGCCGACAGTGATGAAGGCGGAGGCTCGGCGTATCTCTTCCAAGACAGCGCGGGCGGCTGGTCGGAGATCGACAAGCTGCAGCCCGCGGGCCTGGTTGCGGGCGGCGACTTCGGATACGCGGTTGCCATTGATCAGGACATCGCGGTTGTTGGCACACCGGACTTCAACGGAGGCACTGGCAAGGCGTATGTGTTTGAAAACTTTGGTGCAGCTGGCTGGCTGCACACGGCGACGCTGGCCGCCCATGATGGATCAGCCGATGACAGATTCGGATCCGCCGTGTCAGTGACTGGCAATCAAGTGCTGATCGGTGCGGGCGGCGAATCGAACGATCGCGGCGCCGCGTACCTCTACTGGAAGGTGTCCGGCGGATGGGTCGAGCGCGCGAAGCTGGTCGCGAGCGACGGTGTGAGCGGCGACGGGTTCGCCGGTGCCGGTGTGGCGATCTCCAACGGGCGTGGACTCATTGGCGCCTATCTCGACCACGTCGGTTTGAGTGTCGACGTTGGATCCGTCTACCGCTTCCACGGCTTGGGCGAGTGCACGGGCAACGGCGTCGCCGATGCATGTGACATCGCGGCAGGCTTGCCCGACTCGGACGACGACGGCATCCCCAACGTATGCGAGTGAGCAGATGAAATCGCGTTCATCTCTCGGCTTGAAATCAGTCTTGCTCGATCCCCGCATCTTTCACTGCCTCGCCAAGTGAGCCATACTGGTGCCATGCGTACCGGTCACGTCGTCGGTTCGACGTGACCGGAACTCGCGGGGAGAAAGCACATGGCACATACAAGCATTTATTGTGGGTTCGCTGCCCTTTGCGCGGTCTTGGTTCCAGCGGCTGTTACCGCGCACGCCGGCGTCACGATCGTGCCGCTCGTCCTTGAGGGTGATGGAGTGCGCGGAATCGGTGCCGTCACAGGCATTGAGTCGATCGCAGTCACTGACAGCGGAAGCTGGATGATCGAGATCGACACAGACTTCATCGACACCAACCAGGACGGCGTGATCCTGCGTGATGGCAGCGTGGCGTTTCGGGAGGGGCAGAAACTCTCTGTGCCAGTTGGTGCGACCATTGATTCATTTGATTCAGTTCATCTGTCGCCCACCGGATTCACCGGTTGGAATCTTTTCCTCGACAACGTGCCAGGCAACATGGACTCCGGAATTTTCTATGAGGATCAGCTGCTCATCCAGGAGTCCGAGTTCAGCACTGCTGCGGGCTTCTCGCGCAACACGCCGTACATCGGATTCTTTGAGGTACGCATGGACAGCGCGAACCGCCTCTTTGTTGTCGCCAGCGTCGATGACCTCACGATTCCATCCAGCGTTGATCGTGCGCTCGTGCGGATTGATTTCGTGCCGGCGACAGGCGAGTTCAGTGAAACGCTGCTCGCCAAGGAAGGCGATGGACTGCCCGGACAGACCGAGACTGTCGTCGACTTCGGCACCGGGCCGGAAAACGTCGCGATCAACGACGTCGGCGGCATGCTGTACAGCGCGAGTCTGACCGGCTCGACGGGAACCAACGCGGCGCTCTACCTGAACGACACACTGATTGCGCAGAAGGGCGGGGAGTCGTCCATTGAAGGTCGGACCTATATGAACATCGGCACGAGCACGCGCCTCGACGTGAACGATGTGGGAGAGACCGTGTTCAACGTCACGCTGTCGGGCGATACCGCGTCAGACCTCGCGCTCGTGCGCGACGGCACCGTGTTCGTTCAGGAAGGCGATTCGCCGGCCGCGACCGACGGAGCGGTGATCTCAAGCTTTGGCACTGCGCCGGTGCGCATTGACAACAGCGGCCGAGTGGTCTGGTACGCGAACCTCGCCGGCGACACGACGACCAATGCCGTCATCGCCCGCGACCAGGATGTTGTGGCGCGCAAGGGCGTGACGCAGGTCGACGGCATGACGCTGACGACGATCGCGGGCAGCACGGCGACGAGCGGGATTACGAAAGGATTCTCGATCAGCCCCAACGGCAAGCACGTCATATTCCGCGGCATTCTGAATCAGACGATCGAAGGAGCATTTCTCGCCACGTTTGATGATGACGCGAGTCCCGATCTGAATGGAGACGGCAACGTGGACGCCGAGGATCTCGCCATTCTGCTCGGAGCTTGGGAGACCGTCGGCGCCGATCTGAACGGCGATGGAACGACGGACGCCGCAGATCTTGCCATTCTCCTCGGTGCCTGGACGAGCTGAGTTCCGTCACACGTCAGGCGACTGCAGTCGCCCTGATCTCAGCGCCCATCGCTCGAAGACCACCGTGCAGAATGGTGGCACAGCGGCAATGAGCGCGAGCGCTGTCGTCGCGCGACTCCAGCGCAGCATGCTCGCCGCCTGCAATGCGGCGATCAGGTACGCAATGAACAGTGCGCCGTGGATCGGCCCCATGATCTGCACGCCGATCGGATTCTGCACCACGAGGTATTTGAAGACCATGCCCACAAGCAGTCCGGCCCACGACCACGCCTCGGCGATCGCTGCCAGTTGAAAGCGGCCCAACGGAGTGGTCAGGCGCGATGCGAATGTGGGGGGCGGAGAAGGTTTCATCTGAAGGGATCTTTCAATCGGACTGGAGCAGATCCTCTTCGTACGGCTGGACGATGACGAATCCATCACCGTCGAAGTGCATTTGAAAGCTTTCTCCGCTGCCTCGCCCCAGCAGCGTCTTGAACTGAATGTCGGTCTTGAAATCCGGCGTCAGATGGCCTGACCACGCGACGGTCGCCTGAGGATCGGTGTGGATCGGCTGGCCGGCGCGCACCACGAGCGTGACGGGTTTGTGATGGGTCGTGATCGCAATGATCCCGCTGCCGCTGAGGCGGACGTTGAACAACCCTCCCGAAGCGATCGCGGAGACCTTGCGCATCATCGTGATTTCGTTCTTGATGCTCGCCTCGAACGCGAGCAGGTCATTGCCGTTCACCACGATCGACTCGCCTTCGAGTTTGAGCAGCGTGACGCGCTTGCCTTTGTCAGCGAGATAGAGCGCGCCCGTGCCCTGCGCCTTCGTGAGCTTTGCCCCTTCACCTGAAATGGTCCGCTTCAAAAGCTGGCCCACGCCCCGCTCGAGCATCCCCTCGCGTTCGAACGAGATATCGCCCCGGTAGGCGATCATCGAGCCGAGCTTGATCCACATGAGACCTTTCATGTTGATCTGCAGCATGTGCGGCGTTTCGAGTTCAAACATGCCTTCGTTGCGCTGGGCGTCAGCGGTCTGTGCAAGGAACTCGCGGATGGTGATGGCCGGCACAATCGACTCCTGTGGCGAGCGGGAACTGGAAACAGCACGGAGCGTAGCGGATGCCTGTTACCTTACGAGGTTAAGCAACATCTCGTCTGTAAATTCATAACTTCCGCCTGTCGCGAGTTCCCCGGAAGATGATGATAACTTTTTGTTGAGGGATCATCGGAAGTTCC
>JAWXBD010000079.1:0-3940 GCA_034439815.1 Phycisphaerae bacterium | reverse complement strand
GGGGTTGCCGTCGTTGCAGTTCATCGGCGTATGCACGCAAACGCCGTTCACGCAGGTGTCGATCGTGCAGGGGTTACCGTCGTTGCAGTTCATCGGCGTTCCAGCACACTGGCAATCTGCCTGAAGGACATCGTTAATCGTGCACGGATTGCCGTCATCGCAAGGGGTCCCAGCGCAGGGTGCCGTGAAAACCCGCACCCGCAGCGCCTTGCAACGCAGCGTGTTGCTAGCTGCACCCGCGACAGAACGAATGGACATCGCGATTCCATTGCAAACACCACCAGTGCCGTTAATCGCTGGCGTTCCCGGAGCGTTCCACTGCGCAGGCGTGAGCAAGCCGAAGATGCTCGGTCCCCCGTCCTGAAACGCATAGTCACAGGTTCCGTCGGCTTGCCCAGGCACCGGAGTTTGATAGAGCTGGTCAACGATGCCGTAGCAGGGCAGATCGACGAGTAGTCGCACCGTTCCGCTTTCGCTCTGGTCAAATCGAACCAACGTGTTGATTCGAACATCAACGATCTTCTCTCCCGGCGGCAGCACGAACGCCTGAAAATCCGTGGCGGTCATCAGAGTGTTCAGATTGGCTTGGATTGTCGCGTATTGGCCGTCATTGCAGGGGCAGTTGTCTCCACATCCGGGAGCTCCCAGCGCAAAGGACTCGTTCGTCCAGTCGTCCACATTAGGAATCGTCGTCGCGTAGAGCGGAAAGTCCGCCGCTAGGCTCGGCGTCGCCGTCACGACCGCCGCTGAGAGCAGGGCGAACAGCCGAAGGAAGGCGCTCGCTGGCGCCCGGTGCGTGCGAGAGCGTCGCGGGCGGACTGGAACCTGGTGTTGCAACGGCATGTGAATCGTCATCGGAGTGTCCTCTTCGTGGCAAGGATGCGAGCAGCGGCCAGCGAGCCGGATGTGCAACGCGCACATCGCTGCGTGTGGGGAAAGCGATACGACTGCAGAGCTGCTTCGGCAAGCGCGCGCACCGCCGTCGTCACCACATCACCTGTCCGCCTCTGTGTACTGCGACAAACGACCTTCATCGCGGAACCGCAATGCCGGAGAATTCGCTAGACCCATTCGCGTGATGCAGACCACCTCGAGCGCGTCGCAACGCGAGCTGCGATCTCGTGGAAGGTCGATTGGGCCGCCATCGCTTCGTATGTGAAGCACGAGTGAAGCTGCATGCGCCTGGTCGACACTGCGATGAGGATCCGGTCAGTCATCGCGCAACAATTGCCTGCACGCTCACCGCAGCGATCGGGAGGGTGGTGACTTGCGAGCCTCGGGCTCAGTTCGGGAAGATTCGAGGAGCGTGGGGCTGCGCAACGCCGGTCTCGTCGCGGAGGAACGGCGTGTGTTCGCGTTCTCGTGAGTCACAACGGCGCCGCACTCCTGAGAGAATCACGCATCAATGCGGGACCTCACTTCGAGCACTCGACATCGGCCTCAGCCATCGCGTTGGCGCGACGCCGTCGGCACCCGAAAAGGGTGCTCGCCGATCCGAATGCCATAAGGGCGAAAGCGCCGGGGCCCGGCACGACAGTGACTTCGACCGAATCGCCCGCCGTGGTATCGATGCCTGAGAGTCCAAACGCGATCGTGTCCGGCACGACTGAGATCATCAGGTCGCCGAGCTCGAACGAGTCGGGAACCTGGAGTGTCATCCGAACCAACAGTCCGCTTGTGAAGGAACCAACAGCAGCGTTCGCGAATTCGACGTCGACGATCCCGGCGGGATAGTTCGGTCCCTGAAGCGTCGCGGCCGTGATCACCGTGGAAAGCGAACCGAGTCCCGGCTTGCTCTGATCGAAGATCGAGCCTGCGCTGAACGGGGCGGACCATGCGTACGACTCGTAGAGCAGCCCCGGCTTCGAGAACACAACCCGAAAGATCGCCGAGTTACAGAAATCAGCGGCATCAGAAGTGATGATCACGTCGAGATCGAACGTGCTCCCCAATGCGAGATCCGCCTGTTGACTGCCTCCGATCGACGTTGACATTACGTAACCAGCACTTGAGTTCGCCGCGAAAGCCATTGCGCCAGCGGCGCTAGCCACAACCCATTTCCAGTTCATGTCTCCCTTTCCTTCCTTGAATCAAACCAAAAGTTGCCCCCGACCGGTTCGGAAGGCCGCAGACGGCCCGCGTCGTTCCCGTAGACGCGGGCCGCCTGACATTGCGCTACTCATCAGCACGCTGAGACGCTGGCGTTGACGTCGTTGCACCTGCCGAAGTCGCCACCACTCCAACCTCGCCCTTTCCGAAGCGATCATCCGGCCCTGGTGCCCCTAGATCTCTAGCTCGTTCGGCGGCGAGTCGGCGCAACGCCCTTGGATCGTGGTGCCGTTGACCAATGGCCAGTAGCGCGATTCGCCCCGCTGAACGCGCCGCCGCTACAGCCGTCCCCTCCACGTGCACGTAGTCACCGCGCGAGAAGCCATCCGGACCTCGACGGTCAAGCGCTCGCTTTGCGACTCCGAGCGCACAGATCCCCCGAGTACCCGCTGGCGCGGATGCGCTTGCGATCTGGTCGCGCTCGTCGAGCGCCGCGACCGGCACGACCGAGTCGAGCCGTGCCGGGAAGGCTTCCGGAACGTCAGGCATGGCTTCACCCAACGGCGCGAGATGAAGAATCCCCGACCTCGCCGATTCCAGATACGCGGCTTCGATCGCCGCCGAGCCTAGACCAAGAAGAGCTGGCGTGATCACGACATTCGCGCGTTCACGCTCCAGGATCCCGATGGCGCGAACGAGCCAGCTCGTCCGCGGGATCCAGGTTTCGCCATCCGGCAGCATCACGAATGTGCGCACCGAGACGAGGTCTAGATCGGGCCTCGCCACTGCCGGGTCCTCCGCGCCAATCGCGATGCTCGCAAGAGCCGTACCGACCGCGCCGTCGAAGCCAGTTGTTGCGGCGTCGGTAACGTCGGCGCTGAATCGAACGGGCAGATCGAAGTCGACCGCATCGAGGCCATCCGCGAGCAGTCCGATCGTAGCGCCACCTCGAATCTGTTGCGGCGTCGCTGTCGGACGGCGTCCCGCGAGCGGTTCCGCCGTCATGAGCGGCAATGCGCCGATCAGTGCGTCGGGCTCGGCCATCCGCACGCCGGGAAGCGACGCAATGCGTTCCGCCATTCGCACCGCTTCAACACCCAAGCGTGTCGACAGCGTCACTGAGAGCACGGCCGACGCGGCTCCTTCATCAAGCCTGATGGTCGTCGCGCCCGGATCGACGGTCAACAAAAGCGCGGCGGTGACTTCCGTCGGGACTCCGTCCTGGTTCCACACCAGAACGTTCGCCGTCGGAACGACGGGAAGCGAGCGTTCGCCAAGATAGACAGGCGAAACGAACGCCCCCGCATCGACAAGGAGTGATGACGTGCGCTCCCACGCCGCCTCGTCGCGATCGATTCCGAACGTGACGATCGACCAACCGTGCACAGGCCAGACCTCAATCGTTGCGTCGCTGGCATCGATCACGGGGAGCAGTCGTGCCAGGTCGATGCGTCCGAATGGATCAAACACCGCCAGTCGTCGATGGTCGACGACCAAAGTCGAGTTGGGGCCAAACCATGGATCAGTCAGTGTCGACGTGCCTTCATCGTCAATGGATGAGGGATCGTCGGTCGTTCCGTGTCCGCCGCCAGCACCGGGACCGGCCACCTTGATGCCGTGCGTCGGCTGCTCAGCGCCAGTGCCGGATCCCCCACCCGTCTTCTGATCTCCGCCCGCAATCAGCGGCGCGACGGGCGGACAGGGATCCGCGATCGCTCGAAGATCTACACCCGATGCAACCAACACCGCTTTCAGATCACTGTCGGCAGCGGGACCGTTTGGATCGCCGTCGATATCGCCGTCGTGGTCGAAGTCGCAGCGCACCTGCGCGGCATTCGTCGGATCGATGGCCGTGGTGCCGAGGTATGCAATTACGCCACCGACGTCGGTG
>JAWXBD010000078.1:0-17461 GCA_034439815.1 Phycisphaerae bacterium | reverse complement strand
CTAGGACGGGTACGCTCGGTCCGCGGGAACCCAATCGCGACGCGTTCCAAGGTGCAGCATGCCCCACGCGTCCACCCGGGACAGTCCAGCAGAAAAAACCAGGGGGTGAGAAATGAAGAGAACAGCAGTGTGCCTCGTGGCGGCATGTGCGGCGATCGCCTTCGTAGCTCGAACGAGCGGAGATTTCCTTGGATCGGCACAGAACTTTGGTGTCTTGGGCGGATCAACGGTCACCAACACGGGCGCGTCCGTGATCAACGGAGACTTGGGTCTCTGGCCCGGAACCGCAGTGACGGGCTTTCCGCCGGGCATCGTGAACGGCGTCCAGCACATCAACAACGGTGTGGCGCAGCAGGCGCAGGCCGACGCGCTCACCGCCTACAACGTGTTCGCGGGAATGTCGTTCGGCCAGAATCTGAGCGGCATGGATCTCGGCGGTTTGACGCTTACACCGGGCGTCTACTTCTTTTCATCGTCCGCCCAGCTAAGCGCCGCGCTCACGCTCGACGGCCTCGGTGATCCCAACGCTCTCTTTGTGTTCCAGATCGCGAGCACGCTGACGACGGCGAGCGCATCGTCGATCCTCAACATCAACGGGGCCGATGGGTGCAACATCTACTGGCAGGTGGGAAGCGCGGCAACGCTCGGCACCGAAACCCAGTTTCAAGGCAACATCCTCGCCAACACGAGCATCACGCTGAACACGGGAGCGAACATCCTGGACGGTCGCGCGTTCGCGCTCAACGGTGCGGTCACGATGGACACGAACATCATCAACGCCGGCTGCGTGATCCCGATGCCCGGAGCGACGCTGTTACTTGCAGGTGCGATCGGCGGTCGCCGAAATCGCGCGTCGCGACGAGGCGTTCACTGAAGCGGACGGCGGGAGGAACGGAACGCCGTCGTGAATTCAACTGGGGTTGCGGCGAGTTTCGCTCGACGACCAGTGAGTACGCTGGTCACGAGGAGAACCCCGTTGCCGCTTGACCGCACGATCCTCATGAATTGGCGGCCATCGGAGACGGTGAGGTGGGAGCCACGCGGTGCGTGGCAACTCGTTGTGGCGAAAGGCTTTCTTGCCCAGCACAACCCCGCGCCGCTTCAGAGCGGCGCGATGTTGTGTGGTGAATCTCGCTTTTCACCTGTCGAGTGCCGGTGACAGGAATCGAACCTGCACTTCCTTATCAGGGAAAACGGATTTTGAGTCCGTCGCGTCTGCCAATTCCGCCACACCGGCAATGCACGTGGGCCAACGATCTTCGGGCAGTGCGGCGCGAATGTCAACGCGTACGTGAACCTCAAAAGCGACACGGCCTGACAGCAAGTGCCAGGCCGTGTCTTCACGAGGAGCGTTTGGTCTCCGTCACTGACCCCACGATCCGAGCAGGATCGCCAGATCCGCAGCATTCACGGTGCCGTCACCATTGAGATCGCCAGGTCCGCTCGAGCCCCATGCACCGAGCAGCATCGCGAGGTCCGCTGCATCGACATCACCGTCGTTGTCAAGGTCGGCGGGATTGGTGCTCGGACTCGGCGTCGGCACGGTCACGCACAGCTCGACGAAGCAGCACTGGATCCAGTCCATGCTGTGGTTGCCGATCGTGAAGCAGAACTGCGAGCCAGGTGCCACGGTCGTGTTGATCGTGATCGGGCCCAGCACCTGCGAACCCCACATCGGCGTCGCGGGCACGGTCAGCAGCGCCGGCGTCAGCGTGCCGTTGCCACCGGTCGTGAAGAGCGAGATGTGTCCCATCAGCCACGGCTCTAGGTTCGTCAGGGTGAACGTCACGTCGAACACTCCCGGCGTCGAGGTCGCGGTGACACCGACCTGCGAAATCTCCGCGCACTCGCAGTCAGGCAGTTCCACGCAGTGCTCAAGGTGGCAGCACACCTGTCCCTGGATGCTTCCCAGAATCATCTCGAAGCAGAACTGCGTTCCAGGCAGCGGCCCGTTGAGGTTCACCGTCACCGTCGTCGAATTGCCGGATGCGAGCGGCGGATTCAGCGGGATCACATTCGGTGACATATTCGGGTCAGGCAGGATCAGCACTGCTGCCGTCTGTCCCGACTGATTTGTCACGGTGAACGTGTAATCGAAGCTGCCGTCTTCCTTGCAAAGGATGTCTTCCTCAGTCACCGTCAGGCACGGCGGCTGAGCATCGAGGCAGTTGACTTCGAGCGAGCCGAGCTGATTCTTCTGCTGCTGCGTGGTGATGCCGTCGAGATCGACGAGCATGCTCAGATTGATCGGCGCACCGGTGTCCGGCTGGCCTTGGAGACCATAGACGTTCACGCCGCTGCAGATCAGCAGCGCGTCGCCCATCGCCCACACGTTGCTCGCGCCGACTTCGAAGCCCACACCGCCAGCGCTGTTGAGCTGGCCGATGCAGCCCGCGTCTCCGATCGAGTAGAGGAAGCCGTTCGGATCGAATCCGCCCGTTGCATCGCGGCAGAACTTCATGACGCGGGATGAATGCGCACCCGTCTGGATCTCGTCGATGCCGCGCTCTGCGATGAGCAGGCAGCACTCGTCGTCAAACGTGATGTCGACTGTGGCGTTCGAGCCGGGGTTGCCGGGGACAGCCGGGATCGTCAGCTCGAGCTGATCGGTGCCGGCGACGAAGTCGCCTGCACCGTTGAGCTGCACGGACCGAATCGTGTTCGGCCCGCCGCTGAAGATCGAGCCCGCCCACACCGAGTAGTACAGCCGGCCGTTCTGCGCCTTGACCGCATACGGTCGCTGGCCCAGCGGAACCCAACCGGGGCGATCACCCGGTTCGGCGAGGGCGTTCGTCGGGAGCGGGCCCGTGGTCACGCCGGTCGTGATGTCGTAGGTGTCGCGAACCGGCTGGCCTGCATTGCCCGGATCGATCGAGTAAATGCGGCCGTCTTCAAGATTCGCCGCGTAGAGCCGGTCGCTGTTGCAATCAAACGTCAGATTGCCGAGACCGGGGTATGCCTGGCCGGCCTGCCCTTGTCCCACAATCACCGGATCAAGGGCGTTGGGGAGCCGCACGAGTTCCGACGCGGCGCCGGTGTTGGCGTTGAGGATATAGATGCTGCCGGCGCCGCCGAGCGAACCGAGCGGATCCGTGGCGAAGACGCCGTAGTTTGAGGTGTGGGCGACGTACACGTTGCCCACGTTGTCGAGCGTGACGCCGAAGACGCCGCCGAGCTTGTCCATCGTCCAGTCCGCAGCGGTGTATCGCTGCGTGTTCCAGTTCGAGCCAAGCGGGGCGCTTCCCTGGTTGCCGAGATCGATCACGTACACCGCGGGATCGGTGCCTGCGAACTGAAAGTTGGTCGTAGCCGCGAGCAGTCCCGGATTGAACGGTGTCGAGAGCGACTCGACGAGCGGCGGTCGCGCGCCGCAGCAGTCACAGTCGCCGGGCTCTTCACCTGGGCATGTCTCTTCAAGGCACGTGATGGTCAGCGAGCCAGGCCCGCCCGGAGCGAAGCCGGGCGTGCCGACCTGAATCAGATACGTCGCGCCGCAGACTGCATCGCAGACGACGCGCGTCTGCTTGCCACAGTCATTGTCCGAGCAGCAAAGCGGCTGGCCGACGTCCGCGGGACACGTACAGCCGGCGTAGATGCGGATCTTCGTGTCGACCTGGGTCTGGCCGCACGTCGAGAACTCCACGAGGCCGTTGCAGTTGGAGGTCCAGCAGTACCAGATGTCGTGACCGATCGTGATGCCGCCCAGATCGCAGTTCGGTACGAACACGCCGTTGACGCCAGTCGTCGCTTCGGTGAGGTCGAAACTGAATGGTCCGGCACCCGTGATCGGCTGCGTATTGGCGCAGTCGTCGTTCGCAGGCGGTGCGGCGAAACTCGCCGGAGTAAGCCCAGTCGACACTACGACCGCGCACGATGCAATGAAAGCCCACTTCTTCATATAGCGCTCCTGTATCCAATGATCGACCGAGGCTCGTCCGCCGCGCCCCGCCCTTTGGCTCGAGTCGCACGTCCGGATCGCTACAGAATGCGGTCCGATGGCGTGCGAGTTCCGCGAGCCGTTGTGCACAGCATCACCGGAGCCAGCCCCATCTCTCTCAGAGACTAGCGCGGATTCGCAAAATGGTCGGGATCCGACCCTCCGCCGCTCACTCCTGAACAGACTGGAGCATCGAGTAATTCGGACTTTCCTTCGTGATCTGAATGTCGTGCGGATGGTTCTCGATCACGGTCGCGCTCGTCACGCGCACGAATCGTGATTCCCGCTGGAATTCGCTGATCGTTCGACAGCCGCAGTACCCCATCGCACTTCGAAGACCGCCGACCATCTGATAAACAAAATCCCCGAGCGGTCCGCGATATGGGACCCGCCCCTCGACTCCCTCCGGCACGAACTTCCGCGTCTCCTTGATCTGCCCCTGGCCGTACCGGTCACCGGAGCCGGCCGCCATCGCCCCCTCGCTGCCCATCCCGCGGTACGTCTTGAAGCGCCGGCCGCGGTGCAGCACGAGTTCGCCGGGACTCTCGTCGAGACCGGCAAACAGCGACCCGAGCATGACGCATGAGGCGCCGGCGGCGATGGCCTTCGCAATGTCGCCGGACTGGCGGATGCCGCCGTCGGCGATCACCGGAATGCCGAGCGGCTCGCAAGCCTTGAGTGCATTGAAGATCGCGGTGATCTGCGGCATGCCGACTCCCGTCACCACGCGCGTCGTGCAGATGGACCCGGGTCCGATGCCGACCTTGACGGCGTCGGCGCCGGCATTGACGAGCGCCAGCGCTCCGGCTTCCGTGCCGACATTGCCGGCGATGATGTCGATGTCGTATCGCTTGCGGATTGCTTCCACCGTCTGAAGCACGTTGTCGCTGTGACCGTGCGCGGTGTCCACGACGATGACGTCGACTTCCGCCTCGACGAGGGCCTGCACCCGATCGAGCTGGTGGACGCCGACCGCCGCCCCGACCCGCAGGCGCCCCCGGCTGTCGCGACAGGCGTTGGGGTGCTTCTTCACGTTCTCGATGTCGCGCATCGTGATCAGCCCCTTGAGGCGGCGTCGATCATCGATCAGAAGGAGCTTTTCAACTCGTGCCCGGTTCAAAAGCAGTTCCGCCGCTTCAAGCGTGGTGTCACCGGGCGCGGTGACGAGATTCATCTGCGTCATGACGTCGCCGACTCGGGCCGAGCCTTCGCGCCCCACCAGGAACTTCATGTCGCGCCGTGTCAGGATCCCGACGATCTCCCCTTTGCTCGACCCGTCCGCGGTCACGGGGAAGCCCGAAACGTTCTGCTCGGCCATCAAGGCCGACGCGCGGCCGATCGTGTCGTCTGGTGAGAGCGTGACAGGGTCGGTGATTACCCCGTTTTCGCTGCGCTTGACCTTGGCGACCTCGCGAGCCTGGCGCGCCGGCGACATGTTCTTGTGAACGATGCCGATGCCGCCTTCCTGAGCGAGCGCGATCGCCAGGCCGGCGTCGGTGACCGTGTCCATCGGCGCCGAGACCAGCGGGATATTCAGGCGAATATTGCGGGTGAGCCGAGTCGCCGTGTCCGCGTGATCCGGGGTGACCGAAGACAACGCGGGAATGAGAAGAACGTCATCAAAGGTGACGCCATCCTGGACAATCTTGTGCTCCATCGAGTGAGTCTCGCTGGACCGGGCACCATTGTCAACGGACGGCGCGAGCGCCTGGAGAACCGATTGAAGGAACCCGCAGCCGTCCGCGAACGAATGAGGTTTGGACGCGCCGCGAGCCCGGTTCATCTGTTACCTTCTTCCGATTCAGGGCTTTTGCGCCCTGCGGTCATGTGCGGCCATGACAACGGACGTCGTGCGTCGTTGACCTTGCGCCAGATCCTCGCGCGGGCCCCACAGTCCTTTTGCGGGCACTCCCCGTCGCTTTTGTAGTTGGAGAATTCCCTGTGGAACGAACTGAGCTGATGTCCACGCCGGTGCATCATGACCGCGGAACAGTCGAGGGCGAGGGAGACAAGGTCTGGCGCAGCTATCTCGATGCGATCATTCGTCTGGGCGGCAGCGACCTCATCTGCAAGAGCGAGACGGCTCCGAAGGTGCGCCTGCGCGGATCGCTGAAGAAGCTCGACACGCCTCCGACCAGTACCGATCTGATGTTTCAGATCGCCAAGGACGTGCTCGACGATCGTCAGTACGCGCACTTCGCCGCGCACGGATCAATGGACTTCGCGTACGACTATGACGATCGGAACCGTTTCCGCGTGAATTTGTTCATGGCCCGCGGCAAGCCGTCGATCGCGGCGCGTCTCATCACGAGCAACATCAAGCGATTCGAGGATCTGTATCTGCCGAAGTCCCTCGGCGAGGTGGCGATGAGCGCGCAAGGTCTCATCCTCTTTTCGGGTGTGACCGGCTCCGGCAAGTCGACGTCGATCGCGGCGATGCTCCAGTACATCAACGAGCGCAAGCCCGTCCACATCGTCACAATCGAAGATCCGATCGAATACATCTTTCAAGATGTCAAGGCGACGATCAACCAGCGCGAAGTCGGCATCGACTGTGTGAGCTTCAATGAGGCGCTGCGGGCGCTCGTTCGTGAGAACCCTGACGTCGTGCTCGTCGGTGAGATGCGCGACTACGAAACGTTTGAAGCTGCGATCCGCGCTTCCGAAACCGGCCACCTGGTGTTTGGAACGATTCACGCCTCCAGCGCCTGGCAAACATTTGGTCGTATCTATGACTTGTTCCCGGAGGGCGAGCGCGAGCAGATCCGCAAGCTGCTTGCGTACAACCTGCGTGCGATCGTCTATCAAAAGCTGCTCCCGACGCTGCACGAACATATCGCCCGCATGCCTGCGCTTGAGATTCTGCGCAACACCCCCGGTGTGCAGAAGTACATCCTCGAGGGTCGGGAAGGCGAATTGCTCGACATCATCAAACAGAGCCACGAAGAAGGCATGATTGACTTCACCTCCAGCCTTGTGAAGCTGGTGGAGGGGGAATACATTCACGCGAAAGTCGCCCTTGAAGCGACGCCGAAACCTGAGGAGCTCAAGATGCGCCTCAAGGGCATCTCCTGAGTGACGACTCTCCTCCCCCCGCCCTGACCAACGGCCCTGACCCACGGCCCTGACGCCACGCTCTGACGTTGCGGGGGGCCGGGACGAGCTTCTACGAGTGGCATCGCGCCGGTCGCCCCTCCATTCATTCTCACCGGCGCGCGGGCCGTCGTTCACGGCTCTCCTGATGCCTCAGCCGATGCCACCACGATGATGGACCTCTCCTCCGATCCCATCCAGCCAGCGCTGCTGGCATTGGCAGTTCACCCTGGCGCTCTGCTCGCCCAGGCAACTGTGTTCACCCTCGTCTCGTTCATCAAGCCGGTGCTGATGCTCGCGACACTCATCCCGTTCATGTGGGTGGCGGCGAAGATCGAAGCGGACACACGTCGCTTCCTGCTCCCGACGGTGGCGTGGAATGGCATCCTCATGGCAGTGGCCGCGCTGGGCATCGCCGCTGCATTGCTGATCCCCATCTTCTGGATCGGCTGGCCCGTGATGATTCTGATCCTCATCGGAGGGCTCTGGGGTTACTGGCAGTGGCGCGATCAGCGTGTGCCGGCGAACAACAAGTTCAAGCTCATCTCCACCGACTTCCAGAAGCAGATGGCGGAACGCCAGGCGAAGAAGAATCTGGCTGAATCCACACTCAAGTTCATGACCGCCTCGGGCAAGGGGCATCCGATGCCGCTCAAAGACTCGCCCGAGTACGCGGTGCATATGGCGCTCGAGGGATTTCTCGCGCCTGCACTGGAGCGCCGCGTCAGTCGTCTCGACCTGGTCGCGACGGCGCCGCAGCAGCCGCTCGTTCCGCTCAACACGATCGACGGGGTCCGCATCAAGGGCGAACCGCTCGCTCCGCAGACCGCCAATGAGGCGATTGACTATCTGAAGAAGATTGCCGGGCTCCAGCTCGACGAGCGTCGACGGCGGCAGACCGCTGAAATCCGCGTCGCGGGCCCCACCCGTGATGCGGCCGCGCGGGTCTCAGTGTGGGGCTCGAACGCCGGCCAGTCGCTCCGCGTGGACTTCGACCGCGCGAAGCAGCTGCAGGTGTCGTTCGATTCGCTCGGCCTTCTGCCGGCTCAGATGGAAGCGCTCACGCCCCTTGCCGAACCCGCGCGCCGTCACGGCGTGGTGCTGCTCTCATCGCTGCCCGGCCAAGGCATCACGACCACCTCGTACAGCTTCATGGCCCGCCATGACGCGTACACATGCAATATCAAAACGCTTGAGAAAGTCGTCGAGCTAAATCTTGAAGGCGTCGACCACTCGCAGTTCAATCCCGCGAACCCGACTGTGGACTACGCGACGAATCTGCAATCCATTCTGCGCCGCGATCCGGACGTCGTCTACGTCAGCGACATCAGCGACGCGAACGTGGGGCGCATCGCCTCGACTCCCGGGCTCAACGGCCCGCTCATCTACATCACCGTGCCTGCCGAATCGATCGGTGCGGCGGTCACCGAGTGGTTCCGCACCATTGGCGATCTCAAGCAGGCATCGAAGGGTCTCGTCGGGGTCGTCCATCAGCGCCTGATTCGCAAGGTGTGCGAGGCGTGCCGTCAACCGCTGCAGCTCACGCCTGACCTTCTCAAGAAGCTCGGCGCGCCGCAGGGCAAGAACGTGACTGCATTCCGGCAGAACGGCAAGGTGCAGGTCAAGAACCGCGTCGAAGATTGCCCCGTATGCCAGGGGACGGGGTACTTCGGACTCACCGCGTGCTTCGAAGTCATGATGGTCGACGATGCCATGCGTTCGATGCTTGCGGAAGGTGACTTTAAGAGCACCTACGCATACGCCCGGCGCGAGGGCAAGATGATGACACTGCAGGAGGCCGCGATGGCCAAGGTGCGCGAGGGTGTGACGACGGTCGATGAGCTGGTCCGTGTGTTTCCGGCACCCAAGACTGGACCAGCACCGGTCAAAGCCTGAGAACGGACCCGACAATTGACCCGACAATTTAATTGGGCCGGAGTGCCGACGCTCCTGCACCGCCGTCTGCAGCGTCGAGACAGATCCCTTCAGCCGGAGAGCCAAGCCATGTTCATTGCTTTCAACCTCCTTCTCATCGCGCTCGCGCTGCTCATCGCCTACTGGTGGGCGAACCAGGGACTGTTCAGTGCGATCCTGCACTTCGTGTGCGTGGTCGCCGCCGGCGCGCTCGCCTTCGCTGTATGGGAGCCGTTCGCGATCCTGATGCTCAACAAGGGCTTCATGGAGAACTACGCATGGGGCCTCGCGCTGCTGATTCCATTCGCGGTGTTCCTGCTGATCCTTCGCATCGCCAGTGACAAGCTTGTACCGAACAACGTGAACTTCCCCTCGTGGGCGAACTTCTCGTTCGGCGGCGTGTTCGGTCTCGGCAGCGGCATTCTCACCGTCGGCATGCTCCTGATCGGCGGCGGTTTCATCCAGTCGACCACGACGCTGATGGGGTTCGAGGGATCCGTGCGATCCGTGGCCACGAAGGGTCAGCCTGACTTCAATAACGCGAAGCTCTGGGTTCCGCTCCATCACATGACAGAGGACTTCTTCGCCTTCCTGTCAGTCGGAGCGATGGCGCCGGAAGTCGGAACGCCATTGCGCGTCGCGTACCCGCGGCTTGCCGACACCGCTCAGGCACTGCATCGTGATTCATTCAGCAAGGGGCGGGCGCGAAACGCTCTTCCGCCGAGCTCGGTGAAAGTGGGCCGCCTCCTCTACGCGCCCGACTATGACCTCGGTGGAGGCCAGAAGGGCGCCTGGGTCGCCGAGCTCGATGTGGAGAAGGCGGCGGGCGACTCCGGACAGGTCGTCACTGTCGGCGCGTCTCAGGTGCGCTTGATCGAAACGCTTCCTGCGGGCGACGTTCGTGAGCCCAACGTCGCGTACCCCCAGAAGTGGAGTCAGTCGCTGGAGAGCGGCTCTCGCGACATCTATTCGTTTGATGACATTTCCAACTTCGCAACGAACGTTCCCGGACAGCAGCTGACAAAGTTCTTCTTCGTGTTTCCGGCGCAAGGCCTCGGCGACTTCAACAGGGCGCCGTTGTACGTGCAGCTGAAGAGCGCCCGGTTCCGCCTCGCCCTTCCGGAGGGTCCGCTGGATCAGCGTGCGGTCGACGCGATCATGCGGGGCCGTGAACCGTCGGTGGTCGGCGCGGCGCCGGAGTTCGATCCGAAGGCCAAGACGATTGCCCGGCGCGATATCACCCTCGACGCGTCCATTGAACCAGGCGTCGGCAACATCAACGAACTCACGAACATCGAGCAGGTGGATCAGTGGCTGACCGCGGGATCTCAGGAGTTCCAGCGCGGCGGCAAGATGGCGTCGAAGTCCAATCGCATCAAGGGCATCTACGCTGCCCAAGGTACAGCCGTTGTGCGGCTCTCGATCACGCGACGTCTGAGCTCCATCGATGTCTGGAATGACCTCAACAAGAATCGCGAACTCGCTGGCGAAGACGCGCCGCTGCTGCTCGTCGATGCCAACGGAAACACGTACGCACCAATTGGTTTCATCTGGGTGAAGTCGGATGGTGTCGACGTGCGGCTCGATCCGAAACGCGGCATCCCGACGATCAAGGACTTCCCGTATCAGCCGTCGAGCGGCGCGAATTCTCTGTACGCGATCTTCATGCCAACGATCGGCGTCAAGATCGTCAGCATCCGGCTCGGTGACGTTGTTCTCGCAAATGCGGACTTCGGCATCGTGGCCCCGCCCGGCTCTTGACGCCCGGCGGGCGCTGCGGGCGCCGCCGCATCCCCGCGGCCGACGAGCTGCCCAGCGATTCAGCTGACATCAGCACGACCCGGTGTTTTGCGGCGAAATTTGCCCCTTTTCTCAGGGGCTGAATTCCGGGGCGGTACCATCGCGCCACGATGAGCACGAACCCCCCACCTCCTCCTTCAGGCTTCCCTGCGCAGCTGCCCCCACACCTCACCGGTGCGCGGATCGAGCCAGCTTCGGCATCCTCACCCGCTGTCGTGCACGTCGTCGCGAGGCGCGGCGGCTTCGCTCAGGCCCTGGTCTTCGTCCTCGCGCTCATCATGTTCGCGGGCTTCTTCATCGCGGGCATCGTGTTCGGCTTTGCGGCGACGCTGATGCCGGCGGGACCGGGCGGACGCGGACTCCCGCTCGAATACACGGTCCGCGCCGGAGACTCGGACAAGCGTGTCGCGATCATCGCGATCGAAGGATCGATCGACGACGCGATGAGCGCCGAGGTGGCGCGTGCCGTCGACTACGTGCTCGCGGACACGTCGTTCCGCAGCGTCGTGCTGCGGGTCGACAGTCCCGGCGGCGGCGTAAGCCCCAGCGACCGCATCTGGCGCGAGATCGGACGGCTGCAGGAGGCTGGGCTTCCCGTCGTTGCCAGTTACGGCGGGGTGGCGGCGTCCGGTGGCGTGTACGTCAGCTGCGCTTCCGATCACATTGTGTGCGAGGAGACGGGTATCACGGGATCCGTGGGCGTCATCGCGTCAGTCTTCACATTCGGCGACCTGATGGAGAAAATCGGTGTCGAACCGGTGACCATGGTGGCCGACGGTTCTCCGCAGAAAGGTGACGCCAATGATCCATACCGCCGGTGGTTGCCGACCGACAAGGCGGTCGTGCAGGGATTGCTTGATCATTCGTACACGACGTTCGCGAAGCGCGTGATGACGGGCCGCGGTTCCAAGGCGGCCGATCCTGAGAAGCTGCGCGCGGCCCTCGACGGTCGGATCTTCACTGCCGAGCAGGCGATCGAGATCGGGCTGATTGACTCGATCGGCTACCTCGATGATGCGATCACGACTGCAGAGCGACTCGCGTCGCTACCCTCCAAGAGCGCGCAGTGTGTTCGACTGTTCGAACCGGCGCCGCTGTTTGGGCCGAGTCTGCTGGGCCAATTGCGGGGCCACCTGCGATCCGATGTAGCCAGACAGCCTGCAATCGGCACCCGTGAATCCGCGGCGATTCGCGACGCGATGATTGAGCTGTCGACGCCGCGCCTTGAGTACCGCTGGCACTGACGCACGAACGAGCGGATTACTTCTTACTTCTGAAGGAGGCGGTCGTGCGCATTGCGTCCGGAGTCGTGCGCTGGATCGGGCGCGAAATCTGGGCGCTGTTGCCGCAGCGCTGTTGGCCGGCCGATCGTGGAGAGCAGGCGGCTGCGCGATATCTCGTCGCGCGCGACTGGGAAATACTGGACGCCAATGTGCGGCGCGGACACGACGAGGGAGATCTTCTCGCCCTTGATCCGTATGGCCAGGTAGTGCTCGTCGAAGTCAAGTCGAGTTCTGGCGGCGCGATGGGCCCCGAGCTGCAGGTCGGTCCCGAGAAAGCATCGCGCCTGCGACGTCTTGCGATCCGATTGTCTCGCGATCCGCGCTGTCGTGGGGCGGTGCCAAGGATCGATGTCATCACCGTGCAGCTCGCGTCCGGGGCGGATCGAAGCGCCGATGCGGCGCATGCGAAGGAGACTGATTCCGTCACCGACGCCGGGACTACAGCAGCGTCAGGCGCTTCGCGCTCAGTACGATCGCACGACCGTGTCGCCCATCACTTCGTCGCGGCAGTTGACGACGGGCCGATGCCTCGCCGTCGGGGCGTGCTTCGGCCATGAACAGATTGAAAGGAATGAACGGAATGAACCGATGAAAGCACGGTCGCACGAACGCACGCACGCACCCTGATCAGCCGGACAGCCAGTAGCGGCGCAGGGCCATGATCATCAGACGTTCTTCGATGCGGTCGATGTCCGCGGAGATCCGGCGACTGCGGAGCTGAGCTAGATAGCGCCTCTGCTCGACGTCGCCGCGCCGCACGTTCAACTCTGCCTTGATCTGGAGTTGCACGTCGGGATCGTAGATATCGCGCGCCACCCCTTGCGAAACACCCAGGAGCGCGAACCACGCCAGCGCATCGCGCACCTTGATCGGTCCCGTGATGCTGCCGACCTCAACCCCCCGCAGCGCAGCTTTGAGGGAATCAGCGAGATCCGAAGCCACAATTGCCTCGTCAACGCTCTGCCCGGGCTCGACCACCACCTCGGCAAGCACGCCGCCGTTCGCGAGCTCGAGTTCCGCCGCAATGGCCTCGAACGACTGGCCGGCTTCCACCATCGTCTTCACCCTCGCAGCGCGCTCCGGCTCTGCTTTCTCGTCCGCAAACACCCTGCCGATTGCGACCTTCGCCGGCGGGTTAAATTCCGCGGCCCGTCGCCCGTATTCGCGCTCGATGTCACGCCACGACACAATCGTCCGTGGCTTCACCTTGCGGTCGATGAGGTAGCGGGCGAGACCCATATCGCGCCGCACCTGAAGGAACTCCTCGATCTGCATCCCCAGATCTTCTTCGAGGCTCTGCTGCGCCTCCGCGAGCGTGCCGCCGCGGCTGGCGATCTCCGTTTCCTGAATGGACCGCAGCCACGCGAACAGGCCCTGCTGCTGCTCGGGCGACAACTGATTCTCCGCCTCAGAAATGATGAGCTCGCTGTTGACCCAATTCTGAAATCGATCGCGAATCAGTTCCACCATCGCCTGGCGCCCGACTGCGCGATCGCTCAGCGCGGCAAACTCCAGCAACTTCGGTTCGAGCGTCAGCATGAAATCGTCTGCGAACACTGGACGTCCGTTGATCTGACCGACGAGTCCGTCGATCATCCAGCGCCGATCCTCCTCCGCTTCCAGTTCGTCGGCGCCGAGTGCCTGCGCAGCACGATCGGGACCCGTCGGAACAGACGCAGCTCGCCCTCCGGCTGCCGACACCGCACCAGGCACTGCGCCCAACGAGTCATCGCCAGCCAGCAGTTCCGCATCGTCGTCAATCAACGCAGCTGAACGGTCGCCGGTGACCGACCCCGCCGAAAGCTCCGGGCCCGCGGTATCCACGTAGTACGCGCGCGGCGCCGCTCGCGAGGACGTTGACGGCATGCTGAAGTCGGCCAGAGACACCGCACGCGACTTCGACTCGGTGACGTCGAGACTATCGCAGCCGACAGCGCCCAGTCCGGCGAGCACGCCCACGACCCCGGCACAGAGCGCCCGACCAACCGGCATGTTCAATGGAATCGGTGGCACGCGGCGAAGTGTACATGCGTTCTTCGCTGCTGCAGATGAGCGCCGCCGCGCGCGCGCCTGACGATTGCGAGGGTCCCTTGCCGGGGTCTGGGCCGGGAGCGTCTATACTCCGCGGCCTGCCGTATTCGAGTCCGCGCCGGCTCACGCTTCGCCCGATTGTCCGCGTCGCGAGTGTGCCGTCGTTCTGGAGTTGCCATGTCTGTCCAATCCGATTCGCCCGACCAGCCATCCGCCACGCCGAAGCTTCACATTGACAGTGACTGGAAAGCCCAGGCGCACGCCGAGAAGGAACGGCTTGCCAAGATGGAGATCGAACGCGAGCGCGAGCGAGCCGCCCGCCCGCCGCAAGGGGCGCAAGGGGCGCAAGGGGCGCGAGGTCTAGGCCCAGGCGGCGCCGGCAGCGCGCCCGGCGCCCGACGGGAAGCGACTTCCGGCGCTGGTCCTGAGGGCGACGCGCAGGCGGGGGCCGAAGAAGAGATGCCCCCCGCCGATTTCAAGAGCCTTATGGGCATCTTGGCGTCGCAGGCAATGATGGGCTTGGGCGCGTATGGCGATGAGAACGGACGGGTGGTCGTCGACTTGATCGGCGCCCGCTTCGCCATCGATCTCTTGGGTGTGCTGGAAGAGAAGACCAAGGGCAACCTGACGACCGAAGAAGTCCGCGATCTCACGGACATTCTTGGGCAGCTCAGCTCGCGCTTCATGCAGATCGCGACGCTCGTCGCACAACAAGTCCAGAAGGGTGCAGTCGCCGGTCCTGGGGGCGGGGCGATGCTGGGCGGCCCCCAAATGGGCGGCCCGGGAATGGGCGGCCCGGGAATGGGCGGCCCGGGAATGGGCCTGGCCGGCAGCGGACCCGCACCGCGGCGACCAATCATCGAGACCTAAGCGCCGTCCACCGTCCTGTGCCCGCGTTCAAGCATCATTGTTGAGGCGTCAGTACGAGCATGTCCGCATCCGCGCCGGCCGCGCAAGACCCCGGCCAACCGACCCGCGAATCATCCGCGCCAGCGGCGCGATCTGGCGCGCGAGCTTTCGTGGACCGCCACTATCACCTGCTGCGTCGACTGCACTCGCTGAGCGGTGTTGTGCCGATCGGCGTATTCCTCTTTCCGCACCTGACGACGAACTCCTCGATCGTCTGGGGATCGATGCTGAACGGATCGAAGTTCGACGGCATCGATCGCGCGGACGCCGGCATCGCGACATTCCAGCACGAGGTTGACTTCATCCACGGCCTCCCGGCCCTCGTCCTTATCGAGGTTGTCGTGCTGTGGTTGCCGCTCGCGTTTCACGCGCTCATGGGCATTTACTTCGCCCGCACCGGCCGCTCGAATACTGATCGCTATCGATATCAAGACAACGTGCGGTACACGCTGCAGCGCCTCACCGGCTACGTCGGATTTCTGTTCATCCTGATGCATCTGTCGAGCCTCCGCTGGGGATGGACGTGGGGAGGACTGCTGCCGGGATTCGATCCGCACGCGGCCTCGTCGAGCCTCGCGACACATCTTCAGGACGGCAGCGCTGGCTTGCTCATCGCAGCGTTTTATCTCGTTTGCGTGCTCGCACTGGTCTTTCACTTCGCGAACGGCCTGTGGACCGCTGCCATCACGTGGGGACTGACCGTCAGCGTCCAGGCGCAGCGTCGATGGGGTTACGTCTGTGCGGCGGTCGGCCTGGGCCTCGCAGGTGCAGGTGTCGCGGCCGTCGTCGGATTCAGCACGCTCGATGTGGAACGGGCGAAAGACGTCGAACAGCGGATGCATCAGCGATGAGTGCCGTTCTCAATTCCAAACGACGCGTGATTGTGGTCGGCGGCGGCCTTGCTGGCCTCGCGGCAACCTTGCGGATCGCCGAAGCCGGCGTCGCAGTCGACCTGTTCTCCATGGTGCCTGTCAAGCGCTCACACTCGGTCTGCGCGCAGGGCGGCATCAACGCCTGCAATGACATCGCGCGGCAGCAGGGCTACTCGGAGTTCGAGCACTTCGACGAGACCGTATACGGCGGCGACTTTCTGGCGAATCAGCCGCCGGTCTACGAAATGACGCACTGGGCGCCGAGAATCATCGACCTGCTCGACCGCATGGGCGTGCCGTTCAACCGCACACTCGAAGGGCAGCGCGATCTGCGGCTGTTCGGCGGCTCGCTGCACAAGCGCACGCATTTTGCCGGCGCGACGACCGGGCAGCAGCTGCTATATGCGCTCGACGAGCAGGTACGGCGATGGGAGACCGAGGGCAAGGTCACGAAGTACGAGCACTGGGAGTTTCTGCGGCCGGTCATCGACGACAACGGCATCTCCCAAGGGATCGTCGCGCAGGATCTCAGGACGATGCAGATCCGCGCGTTCCGCGGCGATGCAGTGGTGATGGCCACCGGCGGCTGCGGCCTCGTGTTCGGGAAAAGCACCAACTCGGTGATGTGCACCGGCGCCGCGGCGGCGCGGTGTTACCGCCACGGCGTCTGGTACGGCAACGGCGAGTTCATCCAGGTGCATCCGACGGCAATTCCAGGCGCCGACAAGCTGCGGCTGATGAGTGAATCAGCGCGCGGCGAAGGCGGACGCGTGTGGGTTCCCCGCACCAAGGGCGACTCGCGCGATCCGCTGAGCATCCCGATCGCCGAACGCTATTACTTTCTTGAGGAGCGCTACCCCGCGTACGGCAATCTTGTGCCGCGCGACATCGCGACCCGCGAGATCTTCAACGTCTGCGTGAAGGACGGACTGGGTGTCGGCGGCGAGCGTCAGGTCTACCTCGATCTCACGCATCTCGGACGCGAGTATCTCGACAAGAAGCTCGGCGGCATCATCGAGATCTATCGCAAATTCGTGGGCGAAGATCCTGCTGAAGTCCCGATGAAGATTTTCCCCGGCGTTCATTACTCGATGGGCGGGCTCTACACCGTCTATACCGCGAACGACGACGCGAAAGGCATGAAGATCGGTGCCGCGAACAACATGATGACCAACATCACCGGGCTGTATGCGTTCGGTGAAGTGAACTATCAATACCACGGCGCGAACCGGCTCGGGGCGAACGCGCTGCTGTCGTGCATCTTCGACGGACTGTTCTGCGGCCTGAGCGTCGCGAACTACGTACGCGATCGCAAGGCAGGCGCGGCGGAAGCCGGCGCGGGATTGTTCGACACCAGCGCGCTCGCCGAAGAGGAGCGCCACGACGGTCTCCTGCGCGGCACCGGCACCGAGAATCCCTACGAACTCGGCCGACTGCTGGGCGACGAAATGACGGAAGCGTCAACCGTCGTCAAAGACGAAGCGCGCCTGCTGCAGGCGCGGGCGAAGCTGGCAGACCTGCGCGGCCGCGCGGCCCGCATGCGTCTCAGCGACACCGGTCTGTGGACGAATCAGAATCTCTCGTATGCCCGCGCCGTGCAGGACATGCTGCTCTTGGCCGAT
>JAWXBD010000077.1:0-3876 GCA_034439815.1 Phycisphaerae bacterium | reverse complement strand
TGAAGCGAGCTGAAGCGAGCTGACCGAGTGACAACGAATCATTGAGGAAACGACAACGCCCCGGAGCTCAGGCTCCGGGGCGTTTCGCGTTGTCGGGGATTGAGCAGGGTGAAGCGCGAACGCTCACTTGTTCTTGAAGTAGTCGGAGTTGATCTGGATGTACTTCTGCCACTCCGCCGGAAGATCTTCCTGCGGATAGATTGCCTGCACGGGACACTCGTCCACGCACAGCCCGCAGTCGATGCACGTGTCGGGATCGATGTACAGCTGCGTCTCGGCGCCATGCTCGGCAGCGCCTTTGGTCGGATGAATGCAGTCGACCGGACACACTTCGACGCAGGCAGTGTCCTTGGTGCCGATGCAGGGTTCAGCAATGATGTGGGCCATAGCGCCGCAGATTGTAAGGGAGAAGACAGCCGGTTTCACCGCTGTTTCAGCGGCAAAAGGCTGGTGTCATCCAGCCAAGCCCGCAGCCGCCGATTCACTCGGCGGCGCCCGCGGGACCAGAGCGAGTGTCGGCCGGACGGCCGTACGGAGCGCTCTCAAAAGCAACACCGGAGACCGCATCTCTGCGGTCTCCGGTCGTGTTCCTCGGAACGCTCTTGAGTTTCCCGTCAGTCGGAGCGACGGACCAACTCAGCGTTCCTGTGTAGAAGCATCACTCGAACTCAGGCGATTAGGCCTTCTTCGCAGTGCGTCGAGTTCCGGCCTTCTTGGCGGCCTTCTTCGCGGTCTTCTTTGCACTCTTCTTCGCAGTCTTCTTCGCTGCCTTCTTAGCAGCCTTCTTCTTCGCAGCCATGGTTGGCTCCCTTATGGTTACGCTCAGGGTGTCGGAGTCGAGTCGGCGCCGGCGTAACGAGGCGCTGACATGGGAAGTTGTACACCTATCGGCCTCAGAAGAAAAGCCTCTTGACAGAAAAGATTCAAGAGGAACGAGATTGACCTTCGCTGATGAGGTCGCGCGATGGTGGTCACGACGTGTCTCAGCGACTGCGCATGCACACGCGCGAGCGCGTGTGACACGCACGATCATCGCGCCTTGCAGCACCTCCAACTCATGAGTCACACCGTCATGTCAGCAGCTCCTTCGCATGTCGTTCCGATCGCAATTCACGGCGCGAAGGGACGCATGGGCATGCGCATCGCGGCCTGCGCCGAAGACGACCCTGGTGTCCGCGTGGTGGCTGCTGTCGACCGAAGCGACGAGACCGGCCCAGAGCGGCAACCTTCGGTGGCATCGATGCTTGCGAAAGCTCGCGTCATCATCGACTTCAGTTCCGACGAAGGGACGCGCGAGGCCGTCAAGCATGCCCGCACACACGGCGCTGGGCTCATCGTTGGCACCACCGCGCTCTCGCCCATCACCTTGCAGGCGCTTGCGGAAGCCGAGCGAGAGATCGCTCTGATGGTGTGCTCCAACACGTCGCTCGGCGTCGCTGTCACGCGGCGTCTCGCGGCGGAGGCGGCTCGTCTTCTTGGCCCCGGATACGACGTCGATGTGGTCGAGGCGCATCACACAAAAAAATTGGACACACCGTCCGGTACGGCGCTCTCTTTGGTCGCAAGTCTCCGTGAGGGAGGTCGCGAGGTGACCCGTGACCACGTCCACGCGATCCGCGCGGGAGACGTGATCGGCGATCACATGGTCCAGTTTGCGGGGGCGGGCGAGATCATACGAATCCAGCACATCGCGACAACCCGCGACCTGTTTGCACGCGGCGCGATCCGCGCCGCACGGTGGTTGTTCGGCAAATCTGCGGGCCGCTACCGCATCGAAGACACGTTCGGTGACTGAGGCGATCACCTGCTCCGTTCGTGGCGGAGCCGGCCTCATTCGCGGTCTTCGGTTGCCGCGATCGAACTCAGCTCCACGACTTTCGTCCGGTTGACATCGTTGTAGAGAGCGACAGCGTCGGCGTCGCTCAGCGTGCGCGGAACGCGAGCTCGGACCACGCCGCGCGCGGGGTTGTACCAGAACATCGCGCCGCCTCTGCTCCCGTCCACGGTGATATCCCGGGGATGGAGGAGTCCGCGATCGCGTTCCACAGCCACTTCCATCCACGGGTGGCCATTGCCGACGAGCTCATTGTTCGGCACGCTCTCACTGAACCACTGCGGGTCGATCGTGGAAGGATACTCCACGTGGTCGAGTGATTCGCGCCCGAGTGCGACGTGCAGATCAAGCGTCGCCTGGATGAGACGGACTGCGCCGCGCGTGACTTCTACAGCGTGGACGAGGCGCGATTCGCTCGTGCGCCGGTCGAAGATCATTACCGCGATGATCGCCACGGCGGTCACCAGCAGCACGTCGACAACGAGATGCCGAAACAGCGCGCGGGCTTTGCTTCCTCGCAATGGGTGCTGATTGAAGCTCATCCAGCGGCGTGGGGGCATCAAGATCCTTCGGCTTCGCACGCCCGCACCGCCGTCGTCCGTTTCTACGACATCTGGTGGCGAGAGGCGTCCACATCAACCATCGCTTTCATCGCGCGCGACACAGGGCCCGGAGGATGGAATGGGTTGGATTTGGCATCCGCGCGCGGTGGCGCAACCCGCACACGTCGCAGGGACCGCATACATTCACGCCATATGACGCTGAGCGCCAGTACTTCGTTTCCGTCGCCCGTGCCGCTTTCTGCCGGGGCCGAGACGGCACGGCTGTATCGCCTCGAGTGCGGCATGGCGTTGCTCGTCGAGCGGATCGAAAGTGTGCGCTCTGCCGCCATTTCGTGGCTCCTCCCGGTCGGCAACGCAGCGGACCCGGAGGGCGCCGCCGGCGATGGCGAGGCGGTGCTGCTCTCGGAACTCGCGCTGCGCGGCGCGGGGGGGCGCGACAGCCGGTCGCTGAGTGACGCGCTTGATCGCCTCGGCGTGCAGCGGGCCTTGACCGCCGGTGCCGTCCACCTGCAGCTTTCCGCGACGCTGCTCGGCAGTCGCGTACTGGATGCCCTGCCTCTCCTGGCGTCGATCGTGCGCGACCCTGCGCTGCCCGACGAGCATGTCGATGCGGTGCGAAGCCTGTGTCTTCAGCAGCTCGATGGCTTGGAGGACGATCCGCAGCAGCTTGTGATGCTCCGCCTGCGTGAGCGCCATCTGCCGCCTCCCTTCAATCGAACCGGCTACGGTGATCGTGCAGCGCTGGAGTCAATGACGGCGCAGCAGCTGCGAGCGGCATGGGTGGCGCGCTGCAAGCCCGGTGGCGCGATCCTGGCGATTGCCGGCGATGTCGATGGTGATCGCATCGCGTCGCTGCTTGATCGACTGCTCGCCGGCTGGAGCGGCGTGACACCGGATCCGCAAGAAACGGCACGGCCGCTGGGCGGAGTCGATCACGAAGAGAGCGACTCGTCCCAGACGCATATCGCGGTGGGGTTTCGCGCGCCGCCGGAAGGCGACCCGGGCGCCACGCGCTTTCGCATCGCCGCGCGGATTCTGGGCGGCGACACGTCATGTCGACTCTTCTCCGAGGTGCGCGAGAAGCGTGGACTGTGTTACTCCGTCGGCGCCAGCTACTCTGGCGGGCGAGATCGCGGCATGCTCGCGATTTACTCCGGCAGCACGCCCGAACGGGCGCAAGACACAGGCGACTGCATCGCGTGCGAAATGGTGCGCTTCGAATCGGGCGTGAACGCCGACGAGTTCCAGCGCGCCGTCGTCGGCTACAAGAGCCGGCTGATCATGAGCGGTGAGAGCACGGCCGGACGTGCGGCGTCAGCGGCCGGTGATTACTACCGGCTCGGCCGCGTCCGATCGTTGCGCGAACTCGCTGACGAAGTCGATGCGATCTCGCTTGCGGATCTCAACGCGTACATCGCGGACACGTTCAATTCGTCGTGGCGGCAAACGCGTTCGGCGTTCACGATCGGGCCCAAACCC
>JAWXBD010000076.1:0-37757 GCA_034439815.1 Phycisphaerae bacterium | reverse complement strand
TGCCGACAGGTCCGTCGGCTTCGTGAATTTGCTGGACTTGCTTGGCATGCTGACTCCTTCGGAGATTCATGCCTCGCACACAGAATTACTGACAGGTCCCGTTGCCTTCGCTTGCTCTGTGGCCCTCTGCCCGCGCCTCCCCACCTCTCTGTGTTGAATCCGTCGTCACCGCGCGCCTGCTCGCGCGATCTCGCCCTCGAGCGTCCGTGCTTCAGCCAGCCATGCGCACGCCGCTGCGGGCGCCCGCGTCACGCGCGATGCGGCGCACTGATTCAATCACGCGCTCCTGCTGCATGGGCGTGAGGTTCGAGCCGCTGGGCAGGCAGAACCCGTGCTCGAACAGGCCGTCCGAGACGCTTGTCGGGCTATGCGAGAAGTATGGACATTCAACGAACATCGGCTGCAGGTGCATCGGCTTCCACACCGCGCGGGCTTCGATGCGCTCTGCTCCGAGTCGCTCGACGAACTGAAGTCGCGAGAGTCCCATGATGCGCGGATCGATCGTGCATGTGGTGAGCCAGCGCGTCGAGCGGCTCCATGCAGGCTCCGGCATGAAGTGCAGTCCCGGCACGTCCGCGAGCGCTTCGGCATATCGCTGAAAGACGGCGCGGCGCGATGCAACGCGCTCGTCGAGTACGCGCAGCTGCCCGCGGCCCACGCCGGCGAGGATGTTGCTCATCCGATAGTTGTAGCCGACGACTGAATGCTGGTAGTGCGGCGCCGGATCACGCGCCTGCGTCGACAGGAACCGCGCCTGCTCGATCAGCGCCGCGTCGTCGGAGACGAGCATTCCGCCGCCGGATGTCGTGATGATCTTGTTGCCGTTGAACGAGTAGATGCCGATCGAGCCGAAGTTTCCGCTCGGGCGGTTCTTGTACGTGGCGCCGAGTGATTCAGCAGCGTCTTCGACGATCGGAACGCCGTACTCGTCGCAGATGGCGCGCAGCGCATCCATGTCGGCGGACTGTCCGTAGAGGTTGACGACGACGACCGCGCGCGGAAACCGCCCCTCGCGCTCGGCGTCGCGAAACGCGCGGCGGAGCGCCTTCGGTGACATGTTCCAGCTCTCGGGCTCGCTGTCGATGAAGACCGGCGTCGCACCTTGATACAGAATCGGATTGGCGGTGGCGATAAACGTCAGCGATGAACAGAACACCACGTCGCCGTGCCCGACGCCGAGGACGCGCAGCGCGAGGTGAATCGCGGCTGTTCCGCTCGACACTGCGGCGGCGTGCTTCGCGCCGACCTTCGCGGCGAGCTCGGTCTCAAACGCATCAACGTTCGGACCGAGCGGAGCGATCCAGTTCGTGCGAAATGCGTCGGCGACATAGCCCTCTTCGAACTCGGACAGATGCGGCGTCGACAGGAGAATCGGCTGCGGGATTTCGCGGCGCAGCCACAGTCCGACGGGTATGCCGTCGTTGTCGAGCGCCGGCACCTGATCGACCTTGCGGGCGTCCATCGCCTGCACGACCGTGGTGAGCGATGCGTCGGGAGCAACGGTGACCGACGCGATCTGAGGGAGGGCGTCGAGCGACGTCGCGAGGGGATGACCGGCGAGCAGCAGGCGGCGCAGATCGCCGTCGGTGATTGTCCGCTGGAAGCGGCCCGAACCGTCGACCAGCAGCAGTACGCCTCGGCCGGTGCGGTTCATCTGATCGAGCGCGGTGAGCAGGGTGGTGGAGCGGTCGAGCGTCAGTCCGTCGATCGGCAGCATGGAGAGCCTCTGGGGGAGCTTGAGTGGGCGGCGATGGCATATCGGCTCACTCGACATGCCGGTGCCACACCAGGAGCGCACTTGCGTTATCGGCTCATGACATCGCCGGTGGTTCCGCGGCCTGCCATGCCTGGAACATCAGGACCGTCCACAGCTGATGCTGCATGCGACCGCCGCGGAGCTGGGCGTCCCACAGCCGTCGGACGGCGTCGGGGCGGAAGAAGCCCTCCTCGCGCAGCCGCCGCTCGGACAGCAGTTCCTCGGCCCACGGCCGCAGAGGGCCGACGAGCCAGCGGTCGAGCGGAATCGAGAACCCCTGCTTGGGGCGATCGAACAGTTCGCGGGGAACGCGCCGATGCAGCACTTCGCGCAGCAGCCACTTGGTCGTGCCGTTGCGGATCTTCATGGAGGTCGGAAGCGACAGCGCGAACTCCACGAGACGGTGATCGAGCAACGGTTCGCGCGCCTCGAGACTCGCCGCCATGCTCGCGCGATCGACCTTCACAAGAATGTCGTCGACGAGATAGCTCACCATGTCGGCCTGCATCATCCGCGTCTCAAGATCGGGAACATCTGCAAGCCACGACGGATCCGAGAGCGGCGTGCGCGGTTCATGGCTGTCGAGCAGCAGTGCGCGCGGCGACTGAACGATCGATGTCAGTCGATGAAAGAGTTCCCATGGATCGCGCGAGGTCAGCAGCCCGGCGAGCTTGTGCGCGCGATCGCCTAGCGTGTTCATGCGCAGTGATGCCGGCAGTGCGCGCATCAGCGGGCCGAGCGTCTGGTTCATCGCTGGCGCGGGCAGCGCCTGCAGCATGGATGCTGCGACCCGGCGCATCGGCTGCGGCAGATGACGCAGCCGATTCCACAAGGAGCGCACCCACCGGTAGCGGTAATAGCCGCCGAACAGTTCATCGCCCCCGTCGCCCGACAGAATCACCGTGACGTGCTGCCGCGCGGCACGTGAAACGATCAGCGTCGGAATCTGCGAACTGTCCGCGAACGGTTCATCCCAGATGAACGGGAGCGATGGAATGACGCTAAGCGCGTCGTCCGGATCAACGTACTGCTCGATGTGATCGGTGCCAAGATGCTTCGCGACAGCACGCGCGTACGGCGCTTCGTCATACACGGGATCGCGCACACCGATGGTGAAGGTGCGGACACTGCTGCCAGCCACCGCAGTCATGGCCGCGACGACGGCGGACGAATCAATGCCGCCGGACAGAAACGCGCCGAGCGGCACGTCGGCAATCATGCGGATCCGCACGGAATCCTGCAGCAGCGCCTCGAGCGCATCGACCGCATCCGCGTCGCCGCCGCGGAATGGCTGCGCCGCGCCGCGCTCAGCTGCCGCCTTCGTAGACCAGTACTGCTCGAGTACGCAGCGTCCGTCTCGAATGCGGAGCAGGTGTCCTGCCGGCAGCTTCTTGACCGACCGATAGATCGACCACGGCGTCGGCACATAGCCGTAGCGCGTGTACAGCGCCAGCGCGCCGCGATCGATGTCGAAGCGCATGCGCGGGAACCGCTTGAACGGCTTCAGCTCGCTGGCGAAGACGAGCGACGTGTTCGTGGCCAGCGCCGCTCCGTCAAGCGGACGTGATCCTTCGCCGGTGAATCCGACATACAGCGGTTTGACGCCGAGACGATCGCGGACGAGGACGAGCTCGCGCTCGCGCGCATCCCACACGCCGAACGCGAACATACCGACGAAGCGATCAACCGACGCCCGCACACCCCACGCTTCGAACGCGGCGAGCATCACTTCGGTGTCGGAGTGGCCGCGGAACGTCGCACCGAGTGCGGCAAGCTCTTCGCGCAGCAGATTGAAGTTGTAGATCTCGCCGTTGAATGCGATCGTGAATCGTTCCGACGCGCTCGTCATCGGCTGATGACCGTGCAGCGAAAGATCCTGAGTCGCGAGGCGCCGGTATCCAAAGCCGACGCGCGAGTGCGCGTCGAAACATACGCCGTCGTCGTCGGGACCACGATGGCGGATCGTCTCGGCCATCGCGCGCAGCAGCGGAGGCGCGTCGCTGACGAATCCGGCGGCATCAATGAATCCGACAAGTCCACACATGAAGATCGCCGTTTTGGTTACACGGTCAGCCGCGGACTCCGCGGCGGATTGATCACGAACGACAGCAGCATGGCGAACAGTACAGCCGTGCGACCCGCTGCATGCAGGGAGTCGAAGTTTGCCGCGATGGTCCACATCAAAATCGCAGCGGCGACGCCGCAGAGGAGCGGCTGCCGCTGCGTCGCCTGCCACGCTGCGCGGGCGATCGTGACGATAGCAATCACGAGCAGCGCCACACCGACCAATCCGAGTTCAGCCGGCGTCTGCACGAACAGCGAGTGCGGATGTTCGTGGGCGAAGAATTCGATACCCAGATCGGGCCGCGCGGCTGCCGCTTCGTGAATGCGTGGATTCGTGCGAAGCTCCTCGCGTGTCCCGCCGACACCCGCACCGGTCAACGGATGGGCGCTGAACGTGTCGAGCGATGCTCGCCACCAGACGAGACGCGAGCCGATCGATGATCCGACATCCGCCACTCGCTGCACGTCAGTCGCGCCGCGGGCAAGTCCGCCGCTTCCGGACATCAGCACGAAGCCGGTGACAATGCCGCCGACCAGCAGCACCGCGATCGCCGCCGACCAGAGAACTCGCAGCGTGTCGGGCGCGCCGAAGCGGCACCACAGCAGTGCGATGAGCGCGGGCGCCGCGACGACGAGCGCAACGATTGCCCCACGGCCTGCGGCGATCGCGACGCCGGTCGTCATCAGCACCATGCAGACCACGAGCAGCATCCGCGCATGTGCCGATCGCGTTTCGCGAAGCCAGGCGACTGCGATCAGGAGCCCGGCCGCGTGATAGGTCGAGAGATGTCCCGGGTGAGAATAGAGGCCCGCATGCCGGATCAGATTTTTCGCCATCGGCGCGATGAGGCCGAGTGCCTGCATGATCTGCAGGCCCGCCTGCAGCGAGAGTCCTGCGAGGAGCGATGCGAGCAGCAGCCGCCAATGGCGATGGATCGGGATCAGCGCCGGAAAGAGCAACAGCGCGCGGGCACTTTTGAGCATGTCGAGACCGGCGGCCGGGTCGGGTGACCATGCGAGCGAGATCGTCGCCCACAGACAGAAGACGATCAGGGCCCAGACGGCGGGAACATGCAGGAGCGGCACCCAGGTGCGCCAGACGCTCGGACCACGCAGCGCCGCATAGCCGACGAGCACCACGAAGGCGATGGACTCAGTTGCAGTGGACAGGCCCGCGACGGCGAAGTACACGCACGCAAGAACGACGTGGACCGCGTTGCCCGCAGGGTCGCGCGACGCCGCATACTCAATGCACGCGCCCACACTCTCGTCGTCGCGGCGCGGGGGCCACACCGGTGGCGGAACGAGAAACCGATTGATGAGCGGCACGCGGAGATTATGACGTGACTTTGGTGGCAGCGGATGCGTCCCACAGCAGATCGTGCAGCCGATCTTCACTGTGGTACTCCGGCACCGCGCGATGCAGAAGTGCGATCAGCGCCGGAACGTCATTGCTACGGCACGCCGTCTCGATGCTCACGAGGAGCGGCTGCAGTTCACTCCAGGGCACGAACGCCTCGCGTGCCTTGTGCACGCGCTGATGGCGCGTCGGCACCGCATCCGCTTCGATCAGCAGTTCTTCATACAGCTTCTCGCCTGGCCGCAGTCCTGTGAAGCGAATCATGATCTCCCCCGCAGCATCTTCGGTGTAGCGCACGGTGCGACCCGAGAGCCGAATCATTCGCTCGGCAAGGTCAGCAATGCGAACCGGCTCACCCATGTCGAGCAAAAACACTTCGCCACCCTCGGCCATCGCGCCCGCCTGCATCACGAGCTGTGCCGCTTCAGGAATCGTCATGAAATAGCGGATCATTTCGCGATGGGTCACCGTCACCGGGCCGCCACGCGCGATCTGCTCGCGGAACGCCGGCACGACCGATCCGGACGAACCGAGCACGTTGCCGAAGCGAACAATGGCGAAGATCGTTCGATCGCTGTGTGCGAGGGCCAGCGCCTGCAGCGTGAGTTCCGCCAATCGCTTGCTGGCACCCATCACGCTCGTCGGACGAACCGCCTTGTCAGTGGAGATCAGGACGAATGTCGTGACGCCGGCGGCGAGTGCGGCCTCGGCGGCGACTTGGGTGCCCAGTGTGTTGTTGTCGATGCCCTCGGCGACGTTGTGTTCGACAATCGGAACGTGTTTGAACGCCGCCGCGTGGTAGACCGTGTCGATCTCGAACGAGCGCATCGCTAGTTCGATGCGCTCCCGATCGAGCACGCTGCCAAGCAGCGGCACGATGTCGACACCGTGCGGCGCGAGGCACCGAAGCTCCTGCTCGATCTGATACAGCGCATGCTCCGAACGTTCGAACAATACGAGCCGCGCCGGCGCGAGCGCCATGACCTGCCGGCAGAGTTCTGAGCCGATCGAGCCGCCTGCTCCGGTCACCAGCACCGCTTTGCCGCGCACGCAGCGAACCAGCAGCGCGTCGTCCGGCGGCACAGGATCGCGGCCGAGCAGATCTTCGATGGGCACTTCGCGCACGTCGTCCGCGCTCGCCCGACCGGCGAGCACGTCGTCCATGGAGGGCGCCGAGCGCACGGTGATCGGCAGTGATGTGACGCGTTCCAAGATCGCGCGGCGCTTGGGACGGTCGGTCGATTCGAGAGCGAGCAGGAGATGCGCGGCGCCGTGATGACGGATCAGTTCCTCGAGTTCGTCGGGCGAGTGCACGCGCACTCCGCGCACGCGCGAACCATAGTGCGACCGGTCTTCGTCGATGAGCGCCATCGGAAGGAAACGCTGGCCGTTGAGCAGTGCGGCCACCATGCGCTGTCCGGTCTGCCCCTCGCCCCAGACGACGACGCGCTCACGATCACCTGTCGCAGCGTTCCGCAGCCAGCTCCTCGCCAGGCCGCGCACGCCCGCAATGAGACCAAGCGCGACGAGAAAGAAAATGACCGGCAGTGAGCGCGGCGCCCAGTCACGCGAGAACAGCACCATGGTGGCCATCGCGAGGGCGATGAACGCCAAGGCCTGTGCCGCCTGCCCGACGATGTGCGAGCCCGCATGGCGCGTCACCTCGCGGTACAGCCCGGCAACCCGCAGCACCGGAATGCCGATCAGCACAACGCTTGGAAACATCCACCACAGCTGCGCGATGCCATCAGGCCACAGGTCACCCACGCGCAGCGTGAACGCGGCCCAGATCGAGAATGGGAGAATGACCGCGTCCGTCACGACCATCAGCATCTGCTTGCGACGGCGCGGCCAGCCGGCAAGCCGGTTGAGGATGTTCCTCGATGGGGTGTTTCTGGATGCCACCATTGCGGTCTGCAACGCATGATACGAGGTCAGCTGGCGATTCCGCGCCGCCGCATCGCAAGCTCCCCGACCCCGAGAAACACGACCGACAGCGTCACCGCAACGACCGCGCCTGCGCCGTTCCAAGTCATCACGCACAGCGCGCAGAGCGCGGTCACGCCCATGTAGCTGAGCGTCACCTGCCCGTGCGACCATCCAGAACGGTGCAGCCGCTGATACAGATGCTCACGATGCCCTTCAAGAAGGTTCGCGCCACGCGTGGCGCGGCGAACGAGCGTGAACCCCGCGTCAAGCAGGAGCGGAGCAGTCACCGTCCAGGCGGCGAGCACGCGGTCGGGCGGGGCGTCGGAAAGGATTCCGAGCATGACCGGCGCAGCTCCGAGGAACGTGCTGCCGGTGTCGCCCATGAAGATCTTGGCGGGCGGCCAGTTCCACGCGAGAAATCCGATGAGCGATGCGACGAGGGGCCAGGCGATCGGAACATCAAGCCACCAGCCGAGAAAGCACAGCTGCACGAGCGACGTTCCGGCGACGAGCCCGTCGAGGCCGTCCATGAAGTTGTAGAAGTTGATGGCCGCTGCGATCGGAATCGTCAGCAGAAAAACAATGAGCGCCGTGGCACCGACACCGATTTCCGAGATGAATGTCGGCAGAGGCTTTCCGAGCACGATCACGATGAGACACGCGGTCAGCATCTGCGCGATGAAGCGCAGTAGCGCCGACAGGCCGCGCAGGTCGTCGACGATGCCGACGAGCGCGAGCGGAAGCAGTGCCATCGGAATCCAGCGGACATCAGCGCGCAGGCCCGTCGAGACACACCATCCGTACAGCGTCACGACGATGAAGAACACACCGACGAACGCGATGCCTCCGCCGCGCGGTGTCGCAACCACGTGCGCCGAGCGCTCGTTGGGCGTGTCGAGAAAGTGACGACGGCCGCGCCGGACGATGAACTGGGTGGCGAAGAATGAGAGCAGCGCACCGCTGACCAGGAGCGCAGCGATCGTGAGGTGATTGGAATCGGTCAGATCGAAGAAGCTCACGATTGATGCGCCTGCAGGTGATCACGTGCTTCGCCCGGCGATGCCCAGCGCGGCGATGATCCGCCGATTGACGAGCGTACTCGCGAAGCGCGTTTCCGCGAGTTCCCGCGACCGGCGGCCGAAGCGGACGACCATGGCCGGATCGCGCGCCAGCTGCTCACACGCGCGGGCGAGCGCCTGCGCGTCGCGGACGGGTACGAGCAGCCCGTTCTCCCCATCGATCACGGTTTCCCGGCATCCCGGTGCATCGGTCGTGACGATCGCGCGGCCGACACTCATCGCTTCGAGCACGCTTTTCGGCGTTCCTTCTCGATAACTCGGGAGCACGAAAACGGACGCCTGTGCGAGCTCCCCACGGACATCGTCCACGCGCCCGGCATATTCGACGGTGCCGTCGTGGATCCACCGATCGAGGTCGCGCTGCGCGATGGCCGCGGGATTCGAGTCGATCCAGCCGAGCAGGCGAAAGCGGGCGCCCGGAAGCGACCTGCGAACGATCTTTGCGGCCTCCGCAAATTCGACGGCGCCTTTGTCCTTCAGCAGCCGCGCGATCATCAGGAAGATCGGCGCAGCAGGATCGGTCACGAGCGGTTGCGCCGCGAAGCGATTCGTGTCGACGCCGGAGCCCGCAATCATTTCGATGCGGATTGCTGGCGGAAGCAATCCGAGCTGTGCAAACATCGCACGATCATCAGGATTCTGAAAGAAGACTACGTCGGCGCTGCGCAGCGCGCGGCGGTACAGCCAGCGCGCGAGCGCGCCCAAGGCCCGCGCCTTCCACGAACCTCCGATGAATGCGAAGCCGAGCCCGGTGACCATCGCCGCGACGAGCGGGACCCCAGCGCGCTTTGCGGCCGGAAGAGCGTGAAAGATCGGCTTGGGGTTGTATGCGAGCACGACATCGAATCGGCGCCCGCGGAAGAAGTCATGAAAGAAGCGCGTCGCGCGCCACTCGCGCAGAGGGTTCGTCCCCGTACGGTCGAGCGGCACATCCACCAGTTCGGCACCGAGCTCGCGGACCTGCTGGGCGATTCCAGATCGCAGCGCCGGATCTGCTTGCGGAACGCACACGGTCACGACGTGTCCGGCCGCGACGAGATCAGCGATCAGAGGACCGCGGAATTTCACAACAAGATCACCGAAGCCGCCGATCAGCGCGACGCGGGGCATGCGGGACTCGGCGGTGACACGACAGAACGCGCGAGCGATTCGGTTCGCGAACCGGCAAGGCGGTTGCGCAGTGCATGCTTGAGCCGTCGCAGAAAAGGACGCGGATGACGCGGCATCAGCCATAAAAACGCTAACAGCGCGCGGAAGCGATGGCCCCGCCACAGATGCATGCGGGCCGTGTGGCTGCAGCGGACCCAGTCGACTTCGGTATCGAGGACGGCCGGATCAAGTCCCCAGGCGAGGACCTGCGCGCGGTCGATGCGCGCATCGCCTCGGACCGGATCAGGTCGGCCTCCGCGCCGTTCGTTCGCGGCATGCCGCGCCACCCACGTGCAGAGATACGCCAGTTCGTGATTGCGCTCCGTCGCCTGGTTGTCGTGGAACCGGTAACGCAGCACGCGGTCGGGAAGATTCGCGAGGCGTGTGCGCTCAACGAGCCGCAACCAGAGGTCGTAGTCCTGCACGACTGTGAACGGTGTCCGGTAGCCGCCTGCGGCGAGCAGTACATCGCGGCGCAACAGTGCGGTCGGGTGATAGATCGAGTTGCGCTGCCGCAGCGCTTTCGCAATCCCCTCGTGTTCGATCGGCGTGTTGATCCACCACGGCGGCGTGATGACGTTGCCGTCAAGCACCGCGAAGATCTGGCCGCCGACGACTCCTGTCTCCGGATGAGAATCGAGAAACGCGACCTGCTTGTGCAGACGATCAGGCAGGCTCGCGTCATCCGCGTCCATGCGTGCGATGAACTCGCCGCGCGCCAGCGCAAGTCCATGATTCAGTGCGGGGACGAATCCGCGCCGCTCGCTTCGAATCAGGCGAATCCGCGCGTCCCGCGCCGCGAGCATCTCGACGATCGCGGCGCTGCCGTCCACGGAACCATCGTCGATCGCGATGACTTCGAGCGACCGATACGACTGATCGAGCATGCTCTCGATCGCTTCCTCGATGTGCGCTTCCGCGTCGCGGAACGGCATCACCACGCTGACGCGCGGCGCATTAATCGCTGCCGCGTCACTGCCGCGTCCAGGCGGCGCTGCGATATCAGCGGCGGTTTCGCTCATTCGAGTGCGTCGGGATCTTTGATACGTCGCCAGCCAGGTGGCGCCGGGTGTGGAATGGGTCCGGCGCTGGCTCGGTACCAGCGCGAGGGGCAGGCGATGATTGTACCGACCCGCGCCGCGCGCCGTTCTGCCATCCACGCGGCCCACCACGAGAATGAGCTGTTTGCGATCACGACGTGCCGGCAGCGACTCATAAGCCACAGGTCCTCGTCATCGCCTCGCGGGGCTTGCGGGGGATCGACTAGCGTGGGGTGATTGGCGCGGGAAAGCGTCTCAAAGGGCACATCGAGGTCGAGCGTCGCGTGGGCCCACGTCGGGTCGTCGGTGAAGACAATCACACGAGAAATGAACGTTTCACCGCGAATCCAGTTCGCCGCCGCTCGGTAGTACGCGGGTGAACACGAGCCATGCGGACTGTCGGAGCGCGTGAAATCGGAGCGACGGACATGCAGCGCCAACGTCGGTTCGTCCGCGAACGCCGCGCCCAGATCGCGTGTGGCGGCCGGGAACGCGGAACTCGGATCGAGTTCGCGGTCGAGCGTCGCCGCGTGTGGGGTGAAGTACCCGGCATCCTGCCAGTAGCCGGTGAGCACGAGGTGCGGGACCGGTGCCAGGACGCGCGGATCGAATCCACGCATGCGATCAAACAGGAACCGCGTGTCGCCGACCCTCGGTGCGACGCCGGTCCTGCGGGCGACGCGCCAGAGTCCAGGCGCTGCGGCGATGGCGCGGCGCCACCCGCGCAGGTCGCACTGCGTGGCCTGAATCGGGAATCGGCTGAGGGCGTAGCGACGGCGGAGCGGATCGCCCGCGAACGACGAGGTGTCGAGGGCGACGGTCGCGCCGCTGACGAGCGCCGCAGCGCGGGCGGCGGCGTACTGAAAGAGCTGATTTCCCAGCCCCCCAGCCAGCCGCACCGTAATCAGGGTCATGATGACTTCACCGCGCGGACGTGCAGTCCGTAGCATCCCAGCTCGGCCGAACCGTTCCAGCCGTCTCGATCGAGCGCAGACGCAACCGCGCAGAGCGGCACACCGACGGCGAGCGCGGGGGCGGTGGCGATCGCCGCCAGCACACCTCCATAGCGCTGCGCGGCGCGCGGCAGGCGCCACAGTTCCTGCGCCACCAGTTCAAAGTAGTTGCCGTTGGGGACGCACTCGATCGACGCGCAGTCAAACTGCTTCAAATGTGTTTCATAAAAATATCGGTTGAATCCCGTGCAAAAATGAAACGGAGCGAAGTGCGTGAGGCTCACGAAGGGCGCTGTCACAAGCAGAATGCCGCCGGGACGCAGCAGGCGTGCCAGTTCGCGCAACGCAGCAATCGGGTCAGTGACATGCTCGATGACTTCCGTGCAGAGGATCGCACCAAACGCGCCGTCCGGCTCGGGGATCGCCGCGATGTCGCACCGATGATCAAGACGGCCGTATGGAAACGCATCGGGATGCAAGCCGCCCGCGCCGGATGACGGGTCGTAGTCGCCGAAGTCCTGCGCCACATACGTGAGATGCGCGCACGCATCGCGGTACGGCTGCTTGCCGCACCCCGCATCGAGCAGTCGAGTCCCTGCGGGAATCGCCGTGAGCTCACGGCGGACCCACGCATGACGGGCGGATTCATTGGTGCGGCCGGTTTTGAACATGAACATGGCGCTTGTGTCAGACTTCTGCGGGGCGCTCGAAGCGAAAACAGCCGCATCCATACCGCTGCCTGCGCGTCACCGCAAAGTCATGGTCGTTGACCAGGCCGGCATCGTACGGTGCGTCAGGAACGACCGAGTACGCGCGCAGCCGCAGCTGGTCGAGCGCAGTCACGATCGTCGCGGGGTCGTACACCCGATGCGCGTTGAAGCAGACGCGTTCGACGCCGACCGGCACAACGACCAGCAGTGTTCCGCCTGGCGCCACGACGCGCTGGAGCTCCGCGAGCGCCCGCCGGTCGCCGCGCGCGTCAATCGGATCGCCGTATCGCCCGAGTCCGATGTGCTCAATCACGTGCATGCAGGACAGCGAGCTGACCGATCGGTCGGCAAAGGGCAGCGCCATCAGATCGGCCCGGTCGCAGACCAGCCCGGGAAGCTTGAGCGCAGCGGGGCGAAAATCGAAGAATCGAAACGGCACAATGGCCGAGGCCATCGCGGCGAAGGAAAGGATCGACGAGATGTCGACGTGCTCGGCGGGCTTCGTCTCCAGCAGCACGCGCAACGCCCACGCCGGGTGATAGACGTAATGACGATCAAACGTCGTGAGCGCCGTGCGATCATTGAGGCACGCATGCACATCGCGTATACGCGGCCGACGACCGTCCGACTCCGAGGCCGCGCTCTTGCGAAAACGCGCGTACTCGAGCGGAAACGCGCATGTGGCAGCGATGCGGCCTCGGATTCGATCGACGGCGCGGGCGATACGACTTGGCTGCGGGAAGCTCATGGCTGGAGCGGCGAGAGGCGCCGTACGTACACGTCGCCGAAGAGATCGGTCCGCTCCGCAAGTGTTTCAAGCCGTCGCTCCAGGCTCGCGACATCCATCCATGTGCTGCTCTCAAACGCGAGCTTCTCGCCTAATGCAAGATTCGCCTCGATCGGTCCGAGCGCCGCGAGATGACGCACGCACGCCACGGTCCGTGTCCAGAGTTCGGGAACGAACTCGACGCTCAGCGATCGCACGGCAGCCGAAAGGCCCTTCAATACTTCAAGTTCGAATCCTTCGACATCGATCTTGATGAAATCCGGCGCGCCATGGCGAGCAATGAGCGAGTCGAGCGTGATGACGGGAACCTGCACGCGTTCAGACCAGGTGTGTGCTGCAAACCGTCCGCTGCGCTTCGTCGCATCGGCAAAGCCTGGGTCCATGGTCGAGATAGTGTCGACATCGGCGACCAGCAGCTGCGCCATCCCGGGCGCAGCGCCGAGTGCCGTTGGCTCGATCGTGACCCCGCGGTCGTTGCCAAAAAGTGCCTGCAGAACGGCAGCGCACCGAGGCTGTGGCTCGATCGCGACAACGCGGGCGGGCACTTTGCGAAACACCCGGACGCGTCGACCCACGTTGGCGCCGACATCAAAGACCAAGCCGTTGGGCGGAATCAACGCTCGATAAAAGTGCAGCGACGCGTCATCCTGTTCGCTCCAGCGATCAAACTCGCGACGGAGCGATCGGACCCGCATGGAGGTCGGCACGAGACGCGACACCATGCGGCGAAGAAAAGGCGCGAGCGGCGGAGACACGATTGCAATCGTAACCGGGCGCGAGCCGCGATCATCGCGGTTGGCGCGCGAGAACAAACGGTCGCAGTCGGGGCGCCACCACGATCGCCGCGCCAGCTGCACCGACTCCGCTCGCCGCGAGCAGGAGTCCGAGGAGGCCTCGCGACGCCGGCATCGGGATCAGCGCGCGGACGGCGAGCGCGATAGCGCAGGCCGCGGCGACGGGCACGACCATGTCGAAGAGGACGATGCGGGCGAGTGCGCCCCGCTCGCGGCGCAAGACTACGAGCGCCGTGCCGGCGAACGCCGCAGCGCAGGCGCTGGCCATTGCGAGCGCTGCGCCGGCGAGTCCGTCCGTCATGTAGCCTGCGGTGACTGTGGGGATCGCGACCAGCAACGCGATGCCGTTGACCACCGCGACCGACAGGACATGGCCGCGGGCAAAGCTGAGCGTGAGGATGGGCTGTGCCCACGCGATCATCATCGCGGCGCACGCGAGCGAGGAGAGCACCGGCGCCGCGTGCTCGATCGCTTCGGCAGTCTGGCCCCAGACGATCAAGGTGGCGCGCGGGAAGACGGCAAGAATCACCGCCGCCGGTGCCACGACTGCACTCAGCAGCGCAATGGTGATGCGCAGGAGATCGTGTGAATCGTCGTGGCGATCGACGGACACGAGTGCCGCTGCCCGCGGCGCGATTGCGGTGACCAGCGGACTCGCGAGCTTGATGAGCATCGACGCCGCCATCCATGCAACGACATATCCGCCGAATGCGTCGAGCGGCGCGATGCGCGAAAGAACGAGCCGGTCACTTTGGTGCAGCAGGAGCCCCAGCGCGACGAACACGGCCATGGCGCCGGCGAAGTTGCGGCGGGCGAGCAGTTCATTCCGATCAAAACGCACGACGGTGCCGTTGGACGGCAGGACGCGGCGCAGCATCATCGCGCACGCGGCAGTCTCAAGTACGTTCGCAGCGATCTGCACGGCGAAATACACCCCGATCGACGGACCAGCCAGCTGCAATGCGGCAATCGCCCCGATCGTGCGCAGCAGCGTGGCACCGGTGGCGGCGATAGCCGTGAGCGTCTGATGTTCAAGACCGTTCAGCGCGTTGCGATAACAGGTACCTGGCCACGCGGCGGCAAGTGCGAGCGCGATGCCGATCGCCGCAGTTCGCACGTCACTCCGCGGAACGGTGTCGATACTCTGAATCCAGTGGGAAGCAATCATCGGACCGACGAGCAGGCCGAGCGCGGCAATCGCCAGCGCGACTCCCCAGTACAGCCATGAAAAGCTCACCAGCATGCGGCGAATTGCCGACGTGTCGTGCACCGCGTTCAAGCGGGCACTTTCGCGGTTAATCGTGGCGCCGAGTCCCAGATCCAGCGCCGCCAGTGCGGCTTGCACCGTGGCATACAGACCCACAAGGCCAAAGCTTGCCACCCCCAGCAACTTCACAATGACCGGCACTGCGACGATCATGGCGATCGTCGTGATCAACGTCGATGTGAGATTGGCAACAAGATTCCCACGGACACGACTCACGGCGACACGGTAACACTCGGGGCGAAGTCCACAGCGGCCAAGATGTTGTGGGATTCATGTTGCCGACTCCGATTGGCGCCGTGACCCGATCGCGGCCGTGACTGGGGCGCAGTTTCGGTGTATTCTTCGGGAAGATGCCGAGTGCGAGTCCAGGAATGCGTGCGAGCTGGAGCGTTGGCTCGGGAGAAGGCGGTCCAGGAGCAAGCGGCCCGGGCGAAAGTGGGCGCTGGCAAGAGAGCCGTATGCGGCATTCCTACGCGGTCATCACTGCGACGCTCAACGCCGGCGAACACGTCGGTCGCGCCATCGATTCGGTGCTGTCACAGTCGGTCCTCCCCGCCGAATACATCGTGATCGACGGCGGTTCTGCGGACGAGACACTTCGCGAAGTTGAGTTCCGCGCCGATCGGACCCGTCGACTGGGCCTGCCAGTCTCGTTTCGGGTCATGCAGCAGTCGAGCAGAAACGGCATCGCCGGCGCCTGGAACGAAGCCATCGCCCATGTCACATCGGATGTCATCTTCCTGCTGAATGCCGATGACTGGCTTGAGCCGCAGATGTCCCGCAGCGTCATCAAAGCGTTCGATGATCATGCTGACGCTGGTGTCGTGCATGCCAAGGCGAGGTTTCTTCGCGAGGACGGCACGTCACTTGGGATCTGCGCTCCGACTTGGATCAACCGGGTCGGACTGCAATGTCGCAGCGTGCACTGCGCCACATTTGTTCGGCGCGATGTCTACCGCACGGTGGGCGGCTTCGACGAGCGATACCGTACGACGCTCGATTTTGATTTTCTTGAACGCTGCTGGAAAGCAGGCGTGTGTTTCCGGTATCTCGAGGAGGTCGTGACGAACTTTCAGCTCGGCGGGGTTTCAAACTCGCTGCGCGATCGTGCTGACTTGGAGACGTTGCGCATCGGTCTGCGCCATTCGCGCACCAAGGTACCGCCGATCGTCGCGTTCCTTGCGCGGCGCCTGTTTATGCGGCCGCTTGGCCTCGCCGGGTTTGACCTGCGCCTGCGCCCCGAGGAGTCCCGGAAGGAATCGCGACAGGAACGCGAAATCGCCGAGCCTTCGACCCAGAGCGCCAACAAGGTCGCCGCCATGCCGCCTGTGCGATAGCTGCCCTTTGCTATAGCGAGCGGCCAGCGGTCGTCGCTCACGACACGCAGGATCAAATGTCAACGCCGCTCTGCTCCATCGTCGTCCCTTCGTTTCATCAGGGGCAGTGGATCGAGTCGGCATTGCAGAGTCTCCTGCTGCAGAACGACCCCGCGCTGGAGATCATCATCGTTGACGGCGGTTCGACGGACGGCACCCGCGCGGTGCTTGAGCGATACCGTTCGCGCCTCACGGCGTGCATCATCGAGCCCGACAAGGGTCAGGCCGATGCATTGGCGAAGGGGTTCGATCTTGCGCGCGGCGACATCCTCGGATGGCTGAATTCTGACGACATGCATCTGCCTTGGACGCTGGCGACGATGCGCGACGCGTTCGCCGCTGATCCGAAACTCGATGTCGTGCATGGGGATCGTGTGATCATCGACGCGGAAGGTCGCATCACCGGTCATTGCTGCCTGCCGCTGCACTCCGCATATCTTCTCAGCCGGTGGCCGCGCACGAATCAGGAGACGTGTTTCTGGCGTCGGCAGATCTGGGAGCGCGTTGGCGGGATCAATCGCGAAATGCGATTCGCAATGGACTACGACCTGTTCGCGCGACTCTTCGCGGCCGGACGCTGCCGCCATCTGCGCCGACACCTCGGCGCTTTTCGATGGCACTCGGCGTCGAAGAGCTTTAACCAGCAGACAACGATCGGCAGCGAGGAAATGGCCTTGGTTCGCACGCGCTACGGATGCACTCCGACCGCATGGGAGTATCCCATCGGTGTGGCGTTCTCTGTGGCGGTGCGTGCGTGCTCCCGGCTCGCTCCGCTCGTGCCGCTGGTTGGCGACACGCGTGCTCCTGTCGGTCACAACATCGCCACGTTGTGGACCTCGCTGCGAGATGCCGCCACGGTGCAGGCCAGCAACAGCGCTCGGCCGTGTAACCTGCAAGCCTGATGACGTACGTCTCGCCGAGCCGCGGAATTGCTTTCATCCATGTGCCCCGGACCGGCGGAACTTCTTTGCGCACCATGCTGCTGAGCGACGGTTCGACGCTGCCGATGCGCGATCACATTCGGGCGCGCGATGTCATCGAATCGATCGGAATGGATGCGTGGTCAAAGCTGGCAAGCATCGCCGTTGTCCGTAATCCCATTGACTGGATGCGGAGCGTGTGGAAGTACGCTCGCGCGACGCCGTTGCATTCGCTGTATCAGCAGGCGCAGTCCCAAGACTTCTCGAGCTTCGTGCGGGCGTATCCCGAGTGGGCACAGTCCGAGTGGGGCACGCAAAGCGTCGCGCAAAGCGCCTGGCTCGTCGACAGTGACGGCAGACTTGCGATACGCCATGTCCTGCGATTTGAGAATCTCGCGGCGGAGTGGGCGGAGCTGGCACAAACGCTCGGCCTCCATAGTTACATGCCGAAGCTCAACGCGTCAAAGGCGGCGGACGATTCCGAAGCGCTGACACCCGACGCGGCCGTTGCATTGTTTGCAATGATGCGCGATGACTACGAGCATTTTCAGTACGCGCCGCCGCTCGAGCCGCAGCGCGCCCGCACTGCACTGCGGGCGCAGTCCCTGAAGGTCGTGCAGGTGTCGGCGTACCATCAGTCCGGTGGCGCTGCTCGAGCCGCCCAGCGGCTGCATCGCAGCCTGCTCCGCCTAGGTGTTGACAGCCGCATGCTGGTCAGTGCCGAAGCTCCGAATGACGACACACGTGTCGAAGCAATCGCGCTCCCGTCGGAGGAGAAGGCGCGATGGCAGCTCATCGAGAAGCACTGGATCACCGACCGTCGCAGCGATCTGACGAACACATGGTTCTCCATCGGCAAGCCAGGCGTCGATATCACGCAGCACCCATGGATACAGCAGGCAGACGTCGTCCATCTTCATTGGGTGAGCGGTTTCCAATCGACACGCGAGATCGGAATGCTTCTTCGCGCCGGCAAACACGTCGTCTGGACGCTGCACGACGAGTGGGGCTATACCGGCGGTTGTCACTTCGATGCGGGATGCGGACGCTGGCGCACACGCTGCTGCGACTGCCCGCAGCTGCGCGAAGATCGACACGGCATCGTGGAGGCGGCGTTTGCCGACCGGCTCACAGACTTGGCGAGCGGCGATCTGACACTGGTGTGTCCAAGCCGTTGGCTCGCCGAGAGGGTTCGAGAAAGTGCTGTATTCCGCGGCCGGCATGTGGAGACGATTGCAAACGGCATTGATCTCTCGCAGTTCAGCCCGTTGGCGCGCAGCGCGGGCCGCATCCGGCTCAAGGCGCCTGACGAGGATGTGATGGTGCTGTTCGCGTCAAGTGACGCGAACGAGCGCCGCAAGGGATTCGCTGCCTATGCGATGGCAATGGACCGATGCGCGGCGGATCCGCGCATCGCCGACCTCGTAGCGGCGCAGCGATTGCGGCCTGTCATCATTGGAAAGCAGGCGGCATGGAACACCTCACTCCCGCGCGTGGAGCTCGGCGTCCTGATCGACGATCGACTGGTCGTCGAGACGGTTGCAGCGGCCGACATCGTGGTCGTGCCCTCGCTGGAGGACAACCTGCCGAATGCCGCAGTGGAGGCGCTGGCATGCGGAACGCCGGTCGTCGGATTCACGACGGGCGGGATTCCCGAGATCGTCGGACCCGAAGGGGAGCGATGGCTCGTCGCGCCGGGCGACATCGAAGGACTGGCAACGCGCATCGCGGAACTGGCCTGCGATGCACCGCTACGTGCCGAGCTGCGCGGGCGCGCCCGGCAGCGCGCTGAAGATCAGTTCGGAGCGTTCAGCCACGCGCTGGCAACGGTCGAGTGTTATGCCTCGGCACTCGATGATGCGCGCGGTCGCGTCATCGCCTGACATTTGTTAGCCTCAGCACAGAATGGCGAGTCAACCGGATTCTCAACTGGACGCGCTTGTTCCCGTGCTCCTGCACGAGGCCGCGATGGCGCGGGTCCACGAGGTGGAGAAGGAACTCGAAGCTCTGCGCTCGCTCGACGCCGAACCGTCGCAAGAGAGTGTTCCAGAGACGTCCTCGCTGCGACGACGGTTTCTGGAGCTGGAGCGCGACAGCGAATCGCGCCTCGCAACGATTCGCGAACTCGAGAATCTCCTGACCGTGGTGCAGCGCGATCGGGAAGATCGGCTTGTGGAGATGCAGGCCCTGCATGCGCGGCTGGCGGCGTCAGAGGCAGATCGCGCCGCGCGCCTCCGAGGGATTCGCACCATTGAGGCCAAGCTGCTCGAGTCAGAGCGCGATCGGGAGGCGCGCCTCGAGATCATCAAAGCCCTTGAACAGCGCGTCATTGCGGCGGAGAAGCCACCTCCGGGCATTCGGGGCTTGATGCGTCGCATACAGCTCCGGCTCGCCTCGGATGGCGCTCCTGCACCGGCCGCGAAGCAGAATCCCGCGTCGACGCAGGCAGACGCGCCGGAGACACTGGCCTTTCACAGCATGTCAACGGACCGCGCACTGTGGCGCTGCGTGCGCCGAGGACTTTCGATCGGGACGGTGATCGACGTCGGTGCCAGCAACGGCATGTGGTCGGCGGTGTGCGAGCGGCATCTTCCAGAATCACGCTATCTGCTTGTCGAGGCGCAAGGCGTCCATCGACCAGCTCTCGAGAAGTACTGCGCCGCTCGCAAGAACGCAGAGTTCATGCTGGCGGCCGCGGGCGATCGTCATGGCGAGATCTGGTTTGATGACGGCGACCCGTTCGGCGGACTGGCGAGTGAAACGCAGCTGCCTTCGATGAAGCGAAAAGTGCCGGTCACCACGCTCGATCACGAGGTGAGCACGCGCACGTTGCCTGGTCCATACCTCATCAAGCTGGATGTGCACGGATTTGAAGTGCCGATTCTCGAAGGGGCGGTGCGCACGCTGAGCGAATCCGGACTCGTGATCATCGAGTGCTATATGTTCCAGATTGCCGATCGAAGCCTGCTCTTCAACCAGATGGTCGCTTGGATGCGCGAGCGCGGATTCGGCGTCGTCGATGCGAGCGAACCGCTGTGGCGCGCCCGTGACTTGTGCCTGTGGCAGATGGATCTGTTCTTCGCGCCGCTCACTCGTCCGGAGTTTGCAGCGAACACATGGGCTTGACACTCATAACTGCGTGCTGCGCGGACTTGAGCGGATGAGTGTGACATTGCCTCACATCTCCGTCGTGACGCCGTGCTTCAACATGGTGCGTTTTCTCGAGCGGACGATCCAGTCGGTGCAGGCGCAGCGCTACCCGGCGCTCGAGCATGTGCTGATTGACGGCGCCTCGACTGACGGCACACTCGCGATCGTGGAGCAGTATCGAAAGCACTTCGCGCAGATCGTGAGCAGTCCCGACGGCGGCATGTATGACGCGATCAACAAGGGTTTCGCGCTGACGCGCGGCGAGATCATGGCGTGGCTCAACGCGGATGACGAGTGGTTCCCTGGAACGTTGCGCACCGTAGGAGCCATCTTCGCGGCGCATCCTGAAGTGGAATGGATCTCGACTGCACTGCCAGCGGCAATCGACGAGGACGGCGCGACTATCAAGGTCAATCGCATCAACGGATTCTCGCGCCAAGGGTTTCTTCGAGGCGAGAACTTCGCGGCGGCTGGCTGGACGACGACAGGCTACATTCAGCAGGAGTCGACCTTTTGGCGCCGGTCGCTGTGGGAGCGGGCGGGCGGTCACTTGGACGCTTCGCTGAAATCGGCAGGAGACTTCGAGCTGTGGGCGCGCTTCTTCGCGCACGCAGAGCTCTACGCAGTGGACGTGCCGCTGGGGTGCTATCGGCGCCATGCGGCGCAGAAAACATCGGTGGCCTTCAGTCAGTACCTTGACGAAGCGCGGTCAGTGTTCGCAAAGTCTGGCGGAACGCCACCGAGCGAGATCATGGCCCGCATTCGCATCGCGACGCGCATGTGCGCGCCGCGCCGCATACCGCGCTGGATCACTCGACTCCGCCTGTATGAATTGCGGCCTTGGATCACGTACGACTGGGGGCGTCAGGCGTGGACGATCGAACGTCGCTAACGGCAGCGCTGCAGGAGGGATTCGCGCGCGTGCGCGACACGCTTGACCGCGGTGGGCCCCTCACCGTGGTGTTTGCCAACGATGTCGGCTTCATCGGCGGGGCGGGCATGGCGCTGAGGCGACAGTCGCAGTCGTTCCTGCTCGCCGGTCATCGCGTCGCGATCGTCTGCTGTCTCGAGCAGCCTTCCGCGCCGCCGAATCCGCAGGGAACCGACCTGTCCGCGCACTGGCTCGGACTCCACGCGCTTCCAGAGACGACGCCTGCGGCGATGCCTGACCGAGAGAGCGCTGCGCGCGCCATCGCGGAGCGCATCGCCGCGTTCGCGCCGCACATCGTCATCACAGGCAATTTTCATTGGACGCGCTGGCCGATCGCGACATTCGCGGCGCTCGCCGCGCGCGGGATTCCTTCAGTCGCCTATCTCCACGACATGCATTGGATCAGCGGCCGTTGCGTGTATGCCGGCGCATGCCGCAAGTACTCGAGCGGGTGCGACGAGACCTGCCCGACGCCCGCCGAATACCCGGCGGTCGCGCCGCAACTGATCGCGCCTGCGTGGCGCGAGCGGCGCAACGTGTTCACGGAACTCGGCATTCCGCTCGCGGCGAACAGCGAATGGATGCGTGATCGCGCGGTGGAAGGCTTCGGCGGCCGTGCGCATGTGACACTGCTGCCGCTCGCGCTTGATACGCGCCGGTTTGCGCCGATCGACAAGGGACTTGCCCGTCGACTGCTGGGACTACCGTCTGATCGCCCGATCGTTCTCGCAGGCGCCATCGATATGAGCGATCGGCGCAAGGGCGGCCATCTCCTTCGGTCTGTGGTCCCGATCGTGCGAGAGCGCAGCGGCGCGGAGTTTGTCGCGTTCGGACACAACTCGCAGTACGTCCCAAACGTGCGCGGGCTGGGATACATCGATGACGAGCGGCTCATGCCGGTGGCGCTCTCGGCCGCCGATGTGTTCGTCAACACGTCGCTTGAGGAGTCGTTCGGACAGACCCTGATGGAGGCGGCCGCGTGCGGTGTTCCCTCTGTCGCCATCGCCCGCGGCGGCGTCCCGGACATCGCGCGCCGGGATGAAAACGCACTGCTTGTTGATGAAGAAGAAGCGCAGCCGCTCGCCGACGCAACGCTGCGTCTGCTCGCCGACGCGCCGCTGCGAGCACGGCTCGGCGACGCAGGGCGGGCGCTCGTGCAGCGCACGTTTTCGCTCGAGGCGCAGGCGGAACGCTGGTGTGCATACTTGGCAGCGCCGCTGCCCGTACGGCTCTCGCCCGCGTTGTAGGTAGACGGAGATCGTGCTGGTACCATTGGCGCGCTCATGCTGTCTCTGTTCCGCGCGATCGTTTTTCCGACGCGCGCCCCGTCGCTTGCGGAGCGCCGCGGCGCGATCGGTAGCACGCCGCGCGCCGAAGGAGGCACGCGGCTGCAAGATCCATCGCTCCCGGCGAGTGATCCGCAGCGACCGCTTGTCTCTGTTGTGACCGTGTGCTTCCGTTCAGCGAAGACGATCGCCGAGACGATCGCCGGTGTTCGCGCGCAGGCCTACCGGCCTATTGAATACATCGTCATAGACGGCGGTTCGGACGACGGCACGCTCGACATCCTGCGCGGCAATGAAGACATCATCAGCTATTGGCGCAGCGAGCCGGATGGCGGAATCTATGACGCGTTCAACAAAGGCATCGCCCTCGCGCGCGGCGAGTTCGTGCAGATCATCAATAGCGATGATTGGATGACGCCGGACCAGATCGAGCGTGCCGTCGCGACGGCGCTGCGCGAGCGCGTGGATCTCGTGCATGGGGACATCTGGATGCATGGATGGCGCGGGCACGATGTGCGTATCGGCGGCGATCCGCACTGGGCGCAGCGCGTGGCACGGACCATGCCGACGATCCATCAGGCGACAGTGCTCTGCCGGCGCAGCGTGTACGAGCGCGTCGGGCTGTTCCGCACGGATCTTCGCATCGCGAGTGATTACGACTGGTTCATCCGCGTTGCGGAGGCCAGCATCACGTCAATACACGATCCGAAAGTCATCGCGCACATGCGCGCCGGTGGCGCGTCGACCACCCGGCAGCGGCGCACCATTGCGGAAGGCTTTGCGTGCGCGTACGGCAACGGTGACTCTCTCGTGCCGTGTGCGCGCCACTGGGGCGGACGGCTGCTGTGGCCGAACGGCCGATCGCGCTCATGGAAGAGCCTGGCGCAGGCGGCGCGGGCTCGGCTGAAGCGCGCGGCACTGCGGGCCGCCAACCGCGTACCGTTGCTGCGCCGCACGCCAGGACGCGCATTCATCAAGCGCGTGCTCGGTATGCCGACGACGGCCTCCGCGATCGCACTCGCGCCGGCCGGAGTGCCGCTCGCAGATTTCCTCGCGGTTCGCGATCTCGGCCATGGTCTTCCGGATCTCACGATCGAGCAGCTGCTGCGCGATGCAAAGCTTCTATCGCCGGTCGCACTCGCCGATCAATCGCCGATGGCAGTCCAGGCGGCCGAAGCGTTGCGACGGGGAGGCGCGGAGGTCGTCACAATCGAGAATCTGCAGGCAGTACCCACGCGCTCGTTCCGCACTGCTGTTGTCGCGGACCTTCCCGAATCCGTGCAGCGCTGGCGGAACACGCCCACCGTTGTAGCGCTCGGTTCCGATCGATGCCGCGTGGCGGAACATCGAGGGCAACGATGAGCAAAACGCTTCGACAGGTGGCGAGCGGTGTGGCCAAAAGGATGGCCATCCGAATGGGAATGAAACCGACGATGACATCGATGCATATCTCCAGCGACGCAACCGTCGAGCAGCGGCTCCTCGCAGCGCTCACCATGCTGCGTATCCGCCGTGGCGACAGCCGCGAACTCGAGACGCTCTACCGCGCGTTCGTGCTGCCCGGTCTGCGGCCGCGCGAAGGACGCGACGATGATCTTTCACAACTGATCGGCACAACGGTCGGCGAGGCGCTCTACATCGCGTTCCATCTTCAGGAAGCGATCCCGAACGGCGGCGACATTTGCGAATTTGGTGTCGCTCAAGGCGCGACGTCGCGCTTTCTCGCCCGTGAGATCGCGCACACGGATCGCACGCTCTGGCTCTTTGACTCCTTCGAAGGATTGCCGAAGCCGTCGAAAGAAGACGAGCTCATCGACGACATCTTCCGATTGGGTTCGATGGCGGCGTACGCAGGAACGATGCGCAGTCCGCGCGAGGAGGTCGAATCGCGCCTCCGCGCCATCGCGTTTCCGCCGCATCGTGTGCGCGTCAAACCGGGATGGATCGACAAGACCATCACCGAGGAGCCGCTCCCGGAGCGCGTTGCATTTGCGTATGTCGACTTTGACTTTCATGATCCGATTCGTCTGGCGCTCGAGTGGCTGGACGGGCGCATGCCGGCGGGCGGTGCGATCGTGGTCGACGACTACGGCTTCTTCTCGAAAGGCGCGCAGACTGCGGTTGATGCATTCGTCGCAGCGCGCCCCGCACGATGGCGATTCGCGATGTCGCATCCCGCAGCGGGCCACTTCTGCGTCCTGACACGAACCTGAGCGGAGTGAACGACAATGGCTGGTCCGACTCCAGAACCGCTGTGCCTGCTCGTGCTCGGGATGCACAGGAGCGGAACCTCCGCACTCACGCGGGCGCTGCATCTGGCCGGCGTCGCGCTGCCTCGAACGCTGCTGGAGGCGCGGGCTGACAACCCGGACGGATATTGGGAGTCGGCGCGTCTGGTGGCGCTGCACGAACAGATACTCCGATCGATCGGATCGCATGGACTCGGCGTATGGAGCGAGTCGGTCGCACAGAAGCGCGCTGCCGCGCGGCCGGCGAGCGCCGCCGTAATGGCGCGCGGGTTCGCGCTTGAGTGCGACAGCCCGGGCGCCGTCGCCATCAAGGATCCGCGGCTTTGCCATCTCGCGGATCTGGCCGGTGACGCCATCCGATCCTGCGGACGAACGCCGTTCGCCGTGCATGTCATCCGCGCGCCCGACGCCGTCGCGCGATCGCTCTCTTCCCGCAACGTGATCGCCCCAGCATACGCCGCGCTGCTGTGGCGGCAGTACACCTTGCATGCCGAACAGCTCACGCGCGGCTGGCGGCGCACCTTCATCCGCTACGAACGATTTCTCGAACGACCCGCAGAGACCGTGCAGTCGATCGTGGCGGCGAGCGGTATGCGGGCGCCGTCGCGCGAGCAGCTCGACGCGGTGCGCACCTGGATCAGCGCCCGCCAGCGCGCCGCGAGTCCTGCGGTCGACGACGCTGCCGCGCATCAGCTTGATGCGCAGTGCGGACTCGATCCGTCGTGGCCGGACGCCGCGGTGCTTGATCGCGCGTGGGAGCGTGCCGTCGCAGATGCCGCAGTCGTGGATCCGGGCTGCGATCCGAGATTCCTCATCGGCCAGTCGGAGAAAACAATCAGTTGGGCGCAGACTGCGGCTGTCGTCACAGAGTGGGCGCTCCGTGAAGGCGCCGATCGCGAAGAGGCGCTGGATGTCGATCGACTGCTGCGCGGGCTGGCGCTGCGCATCGGCTTCGAGTCGTCCATGCTCACGTCAGGTCAAGCTCCGCGAGAGCGCCTCGCAACGATCTTGCAATCAACCTCGTGGCGGATGACCGAACCGTTGCGCCGTCTCGTCGATCGGTTTCGGACGTGAGCGGGCGACCACTGAGAATGCTGATCGTGCTGCCCGACCGCACGGTCGGCGGTGCGCAGATGTTCGCGCTTCGTCTCGCCGTCGCATTCGCTCGCGACGACGAGGTCATCGTGACCAGCGCCGAGCTGCTGCCGGCCGATCCGAACTTCTCCGCGCGTCTCGGCGCGGAAACGCAATTCATCGACACGAGCAAGGATCCGGCGGCGCTCGCCGCGCTGATCGTCCGTGAGCGCATCGATGCGATCAACTCGCATACGTGGTGGGCTGACCGACTGGTGTACGCGGCGCTGGATCTCCTTTCCACCGCATCGCGTCCGCGTTGGGTGGTGAGCATGCACGGCTGCTATGAGCAGCTGCTTGGCCGGCCGCAGGCTGACAGCGCGTTTGCGTCGCTCGCGCCCGCGCTCCTCCGGAAAGCGGACGCAGTCGCGATCGCCGCGGTCAAGAACCGCCGCGTGTTTGAGGCGATGGAGCTGCCTGATGCGCAGGTCATCGAGATTCCGTACGGCTTTGAGCCGCGCGAGCCGAAGTCTGTCCGGCGCGTCGACGGCGGCATTGTCTTCGGACTCGTCTCGCGTCCGGCGCCCGACAAAGGCTGGAAGGCGAGCATCGATGCCTTTCGAATGGTGCGGGAGCGACTCGCGGCGAACGGGCGGCGCGCCGCCCTTGTACTCGTCGGCGGCGGTCCATACGCCGACGCGTTGCGGCAGAACCACGCCGGCGAACGTGACATCACATTCTCCGGCTGGTCCGACCATCCCGAGGAGTGGATCGCGGGATTCGATGTTGCGCTGTTGCCGACGTGGTTCGCCGCCGAGAGCCTGCCCAACTCGATCATCGAATACCTCGCACAGGGCCGGCCCGTGATTGCATCGCGCTGGGCCGAAATTCCGCGCATGCTGGGCGAAGGACCGGAATCCGCAGGCATGCTGCTCAACGTGGATCGTGAGCGTGGTGTCGAACTCAAGGAGCTTGCTGATGCGATGGAGCGACTCGCGCTCGATGATGCGTTACGCGCCCGACTCGGAGCGAACGCCGCGCGCCGGATGGGCCGGTTTACGATGAACTCGTGCGTCGCGAGCTATCGAACGCTCTTCACGACGAGCGCGTGACAACCGGCGGGTCGGCGTCGATCGCGGTGTATCCCATGTGCACCGGTCGACGGTCAGGATCGACCGCGATCGGCAGTGCATCGACGAGCCTGTGAAAGAATCCTTGGCCGAGTGTGCTGCGCACTCCCGCAGTCAGAAAGTACGTGCCCGGCAGCAGCGACATGCGGATCGGAAACGACACGGTGATCGTCTCGCCGGCGCGGGCGGAAAAGTTCACCGCCTGCGGAGGATGGAAGAGGCCCGCGAGATTGACGCCCGCCGCGTTGCGAAAGTGAAAGCCAAAGAGCACAGCCTCCGCGTCGCGTTCGAAGTGCACCGTCATTTCAACGCGGTACTGATGATGGAGCTTCAAGCGGTTCAGCGACCGGTCGTCCCGTCCGACGACGCGCAGGCGCACGAATCGCGCGCCGTCCGCCTCGTACTCAGCGGGATCATGCGCTGCGAGCGACCGGTCATACGCGCCGTCATCCGCATCGAACGCTTCGTCCGCTGGCAGGGCTGACTCGCTTGCACCGTCGCGCCTCTCAAGAGCGCGCACCGTGGTCGTCCCGGTGTGCAGCAGCGCGTGATAGCGGCGCATGACTTCGCGCGGATCGCCGATCGCGGCGACTTTGCCGCCTTCGAGGAGCATCGCGCGGTCACAGAGTTCGAGGACGAGATTCGCATTGTGTGAAACGAAAAGGATCGTGGCGCCGGCCCGCTTGATGGCCTCGATGCGGCCGAAGCACTTGCGGGCGAACGATTCGTCACCAACCGAAAGGATCTCGTCGACCACGAGAATCTCCGGATCGACGCACACGGCAACGGCAAAGGCAAGTCGCGCAAACATGCCGCTCGAGTACGTGCTGACCGGGCGGTCGAGCGAGGCGCCGATATCGGCGAACGCAGCGATCGCGTCGAATCGCGCCACGATCTCCTTCTGGGATCGGCCCAGAAGCGCTGCGTTCAGAAACACGTTCTCGCGTCCCGTGAAGTCGGGATTGAATCCTGCGCCGAGCGCCAGCAGCGGAGCAACGCGGCCGCGCACGTCGACGGTTCCTTCCGTTGGCGGAATGATGCCGCTGAGGATGCGCAGCAGCGTGGACTTTCCGCTGCCGTTGCGCCCCACGATGCCGAGCGTTTCGCCGCGCGACACCTCGAGGTCGACACCAGTCAAGGCGCGGACCTCGTGATAGAACGCGCGCCGTCCGCCCCACAGCATCTGCTTCAGCCGATCGGACGGACGGGCGTACACGCGATACGCCTTGCCGATGTTGCGCAGTCGAATCGCCGGCGTCGTGTCCGTGGCGGCGGCGATAGGAATGGAAGTCGGCTGCAACGTCATCACATCACATCCGCGAACGCGGGCCGCGCGCTGCGGAAGATCCAGAAGCCGCCGACGAACACCGCGAGTGAAGCGACGAGACAGAGGCCCAGTGCGCCCCACTCGGGGATCTGTCCCGCGAACAGCGCGTCTCTCGACTGGACGACGACGGTCGTAAGGGGGTTGAGCGCGATGATCCAGCGGAGCCGCTCGGGCACCGATTCAAGCGAATAAAAAATCGGACTCAGAAACATCAATGCAGTGCACAGCAGCGCTGCGACCTGCGTCATGTCGCGCAGGAACGGGCCGAGTGCGGCGAACATCCAGCCGAGGCCGATCGCCAGGAACGCCAGCGGAAGAGCAATGAGGGGGATCCACAGACCGCCCGGTGACGGCAGCCCGATCATGAAGAGATGGAACACGAGCAGCACGAGCATGGTGAGCGACGTGTTGAACAGCGCGACCACGAACGAAATGACCGGCAGGATCTCGAGCGGAAAGATGACCTGCTTCACGTACGCCGGGTTGGCGCGAACGATGCCAGGGCTGGCCTGGACTACTTCAGCAAACAGCTGAAAGAGGAGCAGTCCGATGAAGAGGAGCAGCACGAACGGCACGTCGCGTCCATTGGGCGGAGCGATCCGCGATTGGAACACTGTCGCGAAGGCGAATGCGTAGACCCCGACCATGCACAACGGCATCGCCACGGCCCAGATAGGTCCCAGGAGTGAACCGCGGTAGCGGGCGGCGATCTCGCGCCGCGCCAGGCGAGCGATCAGATGGCGGTGCCTCCACGGCGTCGCGAAAGCGTCGCGGATGAACATGGTCGCGAGTATACGGGGACGGTTCACGCGCGCGTGAAGAGCGCCATCAGCTGCCCGCGCGGATGATTCCACGATCCGAGATCCCGCATCTTCCATCCGGCTGCCGCGCCGAACGTTGCGAGTTCATCGGTTGTGTAACGAAAGATGAGGCGGGAATGGCTCTGTTCGGGATTCGTCTCCGCCGCCCGATCCGCGGGGAAATAAGAAACGAAGAATCGCGTGGACGATTTGGCGATGGAGGCGACGCCGGCGAGCGCTGCGCGGCAATGCTCTGGCGTCAGGTGCGTGAAGAGCGACTGCGCCAGAGCCACGTCCGGCTGGCGCGTGAACTCCGAAAGGTCAAAGCGTGAATTGATCACGAACTCGGGGGCGCGTTCAAGAAACGCCGCCGTTCCGAGTTCTGCGGCGACACCGAGAATGACGAGATCGATTGACTTATCAAAGCCGAGATAGTGTTTCGGATCGAGGTAGCGGATGAACCGCGTTCCGCCGCGCAGCGACCCGCACGCGACGTCGAGGAGCACGTGATCGGGACGCAAACCCTGGGCGACCAGGAAGTTGAACTGCAATTCGCCGATGAGATCCCAGTACGCGCCGTCGCCGCCGATGAACGCACGGTGACCGAGCTGTCGTACTCCGCCTGCATCATCCGACACTTCAGCAGCCATGGCCGCATCGTATCGAGTCGTGGAGTGCCGGCTCGTCTCCCGCGGCCAGGGAAGCGCGCGGTCGAGCAGCGCCGCGAGCGCAGCATTTGGTTCGTCGAACACACGGTGCAGTCGAGTCTGCACCGCAGACGAAACATCGTCCACGCGGTAGTCACCGACGTTCACTTTCGGAAGGGCAACTGCCCGCGCTTCGATCCCGAGAAACGCCGCGATGCCTGCTAGCGTCGCGCCAGGATCGCGGATTAGATCTTCAAGGAACGCGATATGGAACTGGCTGCGCGGAAGCAGCGCGAAATAGCGATCGAGCTGCTCCGTATAGCGTCCGCGCGCCTGATAGGAATTCCACTGATGATGCTCGCCGTACGCGTGCGGATCGGTGTGCATGCGGGCGGCATCATGGGCGAGCCGCTCCGATTCTGCTTCCAGTGCCGCTTCGAGTGGCAGCGGTTCGCGTCCGTGCTGCACGGCGTGGAAGTAGCTGGAGATCGCGCGGTCCACCGGATCGCGCAGCATCACGATGAATTTTGCCGACGGCAGCGTCGCCGCGATGCGCGCCGGACATCGCGGGTGAAAGAGGTAGTAGGGCGTCGCTTCACACCGCAATCGCCCGGGCGGCGCCGGAGCGAATCGCGATCGATACCACGCGACCCCTTTGCCGAAGTGGATGTCGAAAAAATGGACTTCCTTCTCGGGCGCAACCCAGCACTGCGGGTGCTGCGTCAGCCACGCCGACAGCGATGTCGTGCCGGCTTTTTGGGCGCCGAGGATGACAACATCGGGAAGCTGTTCGGGCATGCGCGCGATCCCACAAGGAGGAACTGCGCAGTTCTATCAGAGATCAGCAGGTGACTGGTCACATCGCTGGTCACATCGCTGGTCACATCATTGGGTCAGCGACTTCCACGCCGACGGAACTGTCCCGATCGACGCTCCATTCAGCTTGGTCAGCCCGTTCATGTTCCACACGTTGATCACACCCGTCGTGACATTGCGCCACACGAGGTCGTCGTCGCCGTCGCCATTGGTGTCGAGTGAAGCAACAGGAATCCAGGCCGCGGCGACGTTTGGCGAAATGAGTCCGCCGCCGATCTTGGTGGCGCCACTCATTAACCAGCCGTTGACGTTTCCGTTGTCATTGTTTCGCCAGACGAGATCGGCGTGGCTGTCGCCGTTCAGATCGCCATTGCTCACGACACTCCAGTTCAACGGCACGTTGTTCGCACCAGAAACTGCGCCGCTTGAGAGCACGTTGAATCCGTCGAGGAGCCACACCTGCACTTGGCCGGCGGGCGTACGCCACACGAGATCCATCGAGCCGTTGCCGTCGAGATCACAGCCAGTCACGAACTGGAGCGTCCCTCCGAAGCCGAGCGAACCCATCCGCCAGCGAATCGCACCGTCCATCAGCCACAGCCGAATTTCCTTGGTCGTCGTGTTGCGGAAAACGAGGTCGGCACGGCCGTCGACGTCGACATCGCCGATCGCCACGCATTGCCACGCTGCCGCGACGCCGGCCACAACCGTCTCGGTCGTCGTCGTGTCTTCGTTCTCCACAAACTGGATCACGAAGTCACCGGTGCTCGTGCGGAACAGCATGTCGGGATCGCCGTCGCCGTCGAAGTCGCCGCTGCCCTGCGCGGTCCATGTGCCGGGCACGTTCCCGCTCAGGGTTGTCGCGAAAATCAGCGAGACGCCGTCGAGCTTCCAGAATCGCACGGTGTTGGAACCGGGTGCGTGCCAGATGATGTCGCCCTTGCCGTCATTGTCGAAGTCTTCGGCGAGCGGCGCCTGGGGGACCGCGACGGTGGGAAAGTAAAACGGTCGAGACTGCGTGCTGAACGCCGTGCCTACATCGCCGATGTAGCCGACCGTGGCCGTCCACCAGATCTTCGCACCAGACTGCCAGAACTGGTCCTCGATCGTGAAGCGACCGACCAGCACACGCAGATCGCCGCCTGCGTCGCCGTGTCCATTGGAACCCGGCAGGTTGTACCAGCCCGCCGGCGGATTCAACTCGCCTGTGGCGAGGAACAGCGCGTCGTTGAATGACGGGTCACCGAGCGTGCCGTTCGAAAGGTCGCCCTGCAGCGCACCGATCGTCACGAACGTGTCGTAGGCGAAGGCATCGGCGTCGAGAATGATGACTGCAGGCAGCCCCGAGGCCGGCCAGATCGCAGGCACGCTCGCCTGATAAAAGTTCGTGGTGAGTGCGTCGTCGATGAAGAGATCAACATCGAAGATATTGAGCAGCCGGTCCGTCGGCGACGTGAACACGGCGTAGACGTCGATCACCTGATACGCATCGCCGCCGGCGCTGGCGGCGTAGTTGTCCGCTTCATAGCCGACAAAATCGCCGCGCGCGTCTTGGGTGAGCAAGGACGCCGCAAACGTAGAACTGGCGAGCACGGCGGTCGTGAACAATCGGCGCATGGAGGACTCCCTGTCGAAATCGGGCGTCAGCCGAGACGCCGCAGTAGGGAACATCGGCCGCGCGTTTACCGCGGATCAAGCGGAATTCGCGTTTTGCACAGGTTCTCTACCAGAGAGTACGCATACTGCAGAAATAGCAAAGCACCATCAATCAGGATTCAGCAGATTCCAGCTGGCGAGGGGGACCGTTGCGACGGTGCCGCCGCCGGTCTTGGTCAGACCGTTCATAATCCAGCCGTTGACCTGATTGGTCGCAGCGTTCGTCCAGATCACGTCGAACTTGCCGTCGCCGTTCAGGTCCGCGGAACACCGCATCGACCACGCCAGCGGGATCGTTCCGATGCCGCCTCCGGACGTGCGATACAGGTTGTTCATGATCCAGCCGTTGACGACGCCGGTAATCGTGTTGCGCCAGATGATGTCGGCGCGGCCGTCGCCGTTCAGATCGCCCACGGCACCGATCGCCCACTCCGACGTGACGGGCGAGGCATTGCCGACGACCGCCGACTCGATCGGTGAGAACCCATTCATCAGCCAGCCGGCGACGGAACCGCTGGTTGCGTTTCGCCACAGGATGTCCTGGCGACCATCGCCGTTGAAATCACCCGTGCCCATGTAATCCCAGCCTGGTGCCGCCCACGGCTGGCCCCCGGGAACCTGAATGAACTGACCTGCGACGCGCGTGTTCCCGTTCATCAGCCACATGATCATTGTGGCGTCGTTGTTGTTGCGGATCAGCACGTCGGCTTTGCGGTCACCGTTAAAGTCGGCAATGCCGAGCACTTGAAAGTTGCTCGCGACGGCGGTCGAGTTCTGCACCTGCGAGTTCGTCGACACCACTTGGCCGTTCATGAGCCACACGTGGAAGAGGTTCGTAGCGCTGTTCTTCCACAGGATGTCGCTGTCGCCGTCACCGTCAAGGTCGCCGAGCCCTTGGAAGTTCCAGGTCAGCGGCGCGGTCGCCGTCGCCAAGCCGCCGGTCTTGGTCAGACCGTTCATGAACCAGATCGACACCTGGCCCGTCGACGGGTTGTGCCAGACGAGATCGCTGGTGCCGCCAGCATTCATCCGGTCGCGCGTGTACATCACCCCAAGGCTGGGTGCGATGTACTGCACGTGATCGATCTCCATGAGCGAGTTCGACACGATCTGCAGCTGCTGGATCCCGGCCGGCCACTGGACGCCGATGAAGCGGTCTTCCGCGGTGGCCCCTGAGAATGCGTTGTCGCCCAAGCCCGAATACTGCTGCGCCACGGAGATGTTCTGGGCGTTCGTCGCGATGACCGTGATCGTCGAGTTGGGAGCGCCGTCGGTCCAGACGAAGGCGACCTTCGTCGGATAGCCACCCAGCGGCGCCGCCGGATTGAACTGCAGCGTCAGCGTGCTGCCCGCCGGCCGGATCGACACACCGCCGGTCCCCGAATTGTTCAGCGTGTAGTCGTCGATGTCGACTGAGTCGGTGTTCGCACCCGGACCATTGAGAATGGCGTCGGGGATCGACAGCCCGGGTGTATTGATGAGCCCGTCTTCAAAGTCTTCTAGGTAGTACTGCTTGTTGACGGTGAGCGTCGAGAAGTACTGACTCCACGCACTGTTGGTGTAGGGAAGCGGGCTCGTAAACGTCTGCGCCGACGCCGACTCCATCCACGGGGTCGGGAACGCGCTGATCGCCAGCGCGACGATCGCCGCCATCTTCTTCCAGCCTCGTCGATTACTCATAGATCAATCCACCTCGAAGAACCCGCACCAACCTAGGCCGCTGAAGGCGGAACCGCGCACGGGGTCGGTCCCGCAGGAGAGAGAGAGGCTATACGCGTGAATCATCGCTCAGACGCCACGTTCGAGCAAAAAGAGCAGCGGCCCCTCCCGTCGGTGGACGGTGGGGCCGCTGCGATGAACACCCTCTCATTCAATCCCGGAGGAGCGCTGCCGTCAGCGGTTGACGACGGACCACGTGGTGGGAATCGTGTTGATGTTGCCGCCACTCACCTTAATCAGCCCGTTCATGATCCACCCGTTGATCTGACCGGTCGTGCTGTTGGTCCAGATCAGGTCCCCCTTGGTGTTGCCATTCAGGTCGGCCGTGCACTCGAGGGTCCAGTCCAGCGTGATGGTTCCCATGGCGCCGCCCTGCTTGCGGTAGAGCGACTCGAGCAGCCAACCGTTGACTTGACCCGTCACCGTGTTGCGCCAGACGAGGTCGGCTCGGCCATCGCCGTCGAGGTCGCCGATCGCCTGAATCACCCAGTCGCCCGGGATCGCGCCAGCGTTACCAATGTTTGCAGATGCAGCGACGGTCAGTCCATCGAGAAGCCATCCCGAGACAACTCCGGCGCCGTCCCGGAGGATGAGATCCGCCATGCCGTCGCCGTTCACGTCGCCGGTGCCGACGGTTTCGAGACCGGCAACGCTGCCGATGGTACCGCCGGACGTTCGCGTGACGCCGTTCATGATCCAGGCGTGCACGAGGTCCGTCGCTGAATTGCGGAAAAGGACGTCGGCCTTTCCGTCGCCGTTGATGTCAGCGATCCCGATGACGCTGAACGTCGCACCGATTGCGTTGGCATTGATGACCGCGCTGCTGGTCGTGACGGACTGGCCGTTCATGAGCCAGATCCGCATCACGTCGCTGGCGTCCCGCCAGAGAATGTCAGCGATGCCGTCATCGTTGAAATCACCCATGCCTTGGTGTTCCCAGCCCGCCAACGGTGCCAGGTTCGTTGGGCCGCCGCCAATCTTCGTGATGCCGTTCATGAACCAGACGGACGCCGCGTTCGTGGTCGAATTGTGCAGCGCGATGTCCGAGTTGGTGTCACCGTTCAGACGATCCTTGATGTAGGGGATCCCGGCGCTCCCTGCGGAGTACTGGACGTGATCGATCTCGACGGTGCCGCCGGATGCGGCGACCTGGATCTGGGCGATGCCCGCAAGCAGCTCGACTCCCATGAACCGGTCCTCGGCCGTGGCGCCGTCATTGGCTGCGTCGCCGACCGATGTGAAGGTATTGAACGAGAGGCCGCCTGAACCGTTGATGACCGTCAGGGTGATGTTCCCGCTCTGGGTACCGTCGGTGAAGACAAATCCGACCTTGGTCGGAAGACTGCCAAGCGTGGCTTCGTCGAACAGCAGGGTGATGACGCCTGTGACCGGATTCGTGAGCGAACTTCCGCCCGACCCGTCACCGTCCACTGCGAAATCGTCCACGTCAACCGAGTCGGTGGTGGCTGAAGGCGCATTGATAACGACGTTGCCGTCAGGCGAGATCGAGAGTCCGGGTGTGTTGATGAGCCCGTCCTCAAAGTCTTCGAGGAAATACGCGACGCCAACTTGCGCGGTCCCGAACAGCGGGCTCTGCGCCGCGCGGGTGTACACGGTCGGTCCAGTAAACGTCTGTGCGAAACTGGCGGAGGTCATGCACAGTACGGCGAGGCCGATGCTCGACGTGCGAGCCACCATCTTTGATAACAGCATCCCCATCTCCTGGTCCCCTTTTGGGCGATCCCCACTGCGGGCGATCAATGTGTTGCTCGGCCGGTGACGGCGAGTTCTGACGAAATGAAGTCAAGGCAATCGGTAAGCGCTCGGGCGCTTCGTTGGTCGCGGAGAAGTCGATTCCGCGGCGTCGAGCGATCCGGTCCACGAATCTCCCGATCCCCGCCGAGCCTATACGACCGGAGGCGTCAGGTGGGCGCGGCGAGTGATACAAAACATGCACCCAACGCATGCAGGCAGAGAATGTATCGGGATTCGTCCACGGGCCAGCATTGTTCGGGTGCGGCCAGGGAATCTGGCGAAACACGGTACTTCAGACCGGTCGCTCGGCCCAAATTCACACGGAACACCGGTTCACACGGTCGCCGATCGCCTCCCCGCGGGTTACCGACCCTGAGCCGGCGGCGGATCCCTTTACGCTGTCACACCCCTCCCCCCTCTACCCATGCAACGCTTCGCCACGAACTCACCTTGGGAACCTGTCGTGGGCTATTCGCGCGCGATCCGGTCCGGCGCGTTTATCGCGGTGGCCGGCACCACCGCGTGGGATCCGGAGCGCGGCATCGTCGGCCCGGGCGACGCAGGTGTCCAGGCCAGGCACATCTTCGGCATCATCCAGCGGGCGCTCGAGGCCCTCGGGGCACAGCTCGACGACGTGATTCGCGTCCGGATGTATCTCGCGGACATCAAGGACGCTGACGCGGTCGGGCGCGTCCATGCGGAGGTGCTCGGCGCGATCCGGCCCGCAGCGACGATGCTGGCGGGACTCGTGTTTGTCGATCCTCGATTGCTTGTCGAGATCGAAGTCGATGCGGTCGTCCGCGAGGCGAACGATTGATGTTTTTCCGTATGGCAGCGCTGCTGCTCACGCTGGCGTGCAGCGTGGCTGGCTGCGCCTCCACACCGCCAACGCATCGCGCCACCGATATGTCTTCCGCGATCAATGATTGGAACACGTGGCACGAGCAGCGTCTGCGCCGCCTGCAGGCCGACGACGGCTGGCTCACGCTGGTCGATCTTGCGTTTGTCACCGACGGCGTGTGGTCGATGGGACGCAGCGACGCGAATCGGCTGCGCTACGAACACGCGACGGCCGAACGCGTCGGCGCGTTCGTAGTGCACGAGGACCGCGTGGTGTTCGCATGCGACGTCATTGCTGACGGTCCGTCGAGCGGCCATCCCGTCGCGGAGGTCACCGCCGACGGACGCGTGATCGACACGGTCGAGCTCATCGCCGATGACAAGGGCACACCGACGGTGCTTCGTAACGGACCGTTGTCGTTCACGCTCGTGCGTCGCAACGGCGCGCTGGCGCTGCGCGTGCGCGACAACGCGAGCGGCACGCGCGCCACGTTCACCGGTATTGATCGTTTTCCGTACGACGAAGCGCTGGTGTTGACTGCGGGCGTGGAACCGGCAGCAGCCAGCGCGACGGTGAGCATCACGAACGTGCAAGGCTTCGTCGAGGACCAGCCGCTCGCCGCGACGCTCGTGTTCGACGTGTGCGGCACGCAGGCGCACCTCGCAGCGACCGCGGGCGCCAGCGGCGGATTCTTCGTGGTGTTCGGCGATGCGACAAACGGCAGCACGAGCTACGGCGGCGGCCGCTTCCTCGAAGTCGCGCCGCCGGTCGACGGCACGGTCACGCTCGACTTCAACCGCGCCTACAACCCGCCATGCTCCTTCACGGATTTCGCGACGTGTCCGCTGCCGCCGGCGGCGAATCGGCTGGCGTGCCGCGTCGAGGCGGGGGAGCGGCATCCGTGAGCGATCTCCAAGCGTCCGCAGAGTGCGCAGATTCGGATGCGATTTCCGGAAGCCGAGACGAGCGAGTGTTGCATCGCGGCACGACGGCTTCATGAAGTGAGTGGGTGTTTCTCGCCATTGCGCGAACGTGTGACCGCGCACAAGATCGTGCGAAGATGGACGATTCTCACATTGCCGTCGCACTCGTTCTGAGCTTGCCTCACTTCCGTGGACAGGTGGATTATGCGGCCTCCCTGGCCGCTGTGTGTCGCAATTCGAACTCGATCGGACTTAAATAGTTGATGGTC
>JAWXBD010000075.1:0-8043 GCA_034439815.1 Phycisphaerae bacterium | reverse complement strand
GCCGATCGCGCCGTTCGGTTCGCAGGCGGTGGGTCCGGTGACGATCGTGAGCGGACTGGCGCCGGGATCGCAGTACTGCTTCACGCTGGGCAACCACAGCGCGGACTGGCTGCAATGCTGCTTCATCGAGGTGTGCGTGACAGTGCCGAACCAGAGCCCCGCGACGGGGAACCCGGCAGACCTCAACGGGGACGGCATTGTGAACGCGATGGACCTGTCGATCCTCCTTGGTGCATGGGGCGGGCGTGGCGGTGCGGCTGACCTCGACCACAACGGCGTGGTCGGCGCGGGTGACTTGGCGATTCTGTTGGGCGCGTGGGGCTGAAGCGACTGACGAGATCAATACTGAACCTTGGACGGAGTGGTCGACAGCGACGACCTTGCGGTGAGCCTCGGCGGCTGGGGCCCGACGCCGTAAGCGTCGGGGGCATTGCTCGCCCAGGCTTGCAACAGAGCCGTCTGCAAGAACACCCAAATCTCCAACGAACCGCAGCTTGTCCGATCACGCGCTTCAGGGCACGCGATTGTCAGAGCCGGCAAGCAGGAGCAACAGCACCAGCAGTACAGAAAGATTCATGGTCCCACGGGGTCCGCGCGGCACGCCGCGCCTGATGTATGTGTCGATGCGCATCCTCATGCCGTGGAACGATGCCAACCAGCCGCAACGGCCCGTGCATCCCCCTCACGCTTCGGTAAACTGGAATCATGCGTCACACACTGCGTGGGGGAGTGCTCCTTGCTCTGCTGACTGCTGCGCCGTCGCCACCGGCGTTCGGTTAGGAGGGAGCGCCGGCAGCGCCAAAGCCGCCCACGCCGATGGCGGCGGCAGAGCGGCGTGCGACGATGATCCGGTTCCTCGATGAATGCACGCTTGATCGCATGCATTTCAGACGCGCGCTTGCGACGCTCGGCACGGAGATCGCGCCGGTCATCCTGGACGCTGCCTTTCACGACTACGCGGAAGAGGCGTACTTCGAAGCGAGCACCGCTGCTGCGAAGGAACTCGCGCAGGGTGGGGCGGACGCCAGCCATCCGGCGGTGGCAATTGAAGCGGACGTGTTTCGCGTGTTTGCCGTGCGTCGATACAGCCACATATTCCATTCGAGCAGACGGAATACTGTCGATGGAGGCTTCGACGTTCTGACGGACTTTGAGCTTGCGAAGCGCGAAGACCCGGTGATACAGCGCGCCGCCGAAGCGGGGAATGCGGACGCGAGCGCCAAGGCGGCGCTCGACGCGGCGGTGACGGTTTTCCGTGATCGTGGCGCGACACTCGGTCGAGACGTGGTGGAACGTGCTCAGCCGATTTCGCTTTCGATTGAAGGCACCACCGCCGTCTTTCGCTTCGTGAGCGGCGACGACGTGAAGGCGATGGATGATGCAGTGGCGGCGCATGCAGCAGCGCATCCAGACGAACCGGTCGTGCGCGCGAAACCCCGGCCGCGCGAAGTCACGGTGGAGCTGTCCGATCCGCCGCGCCTCCTCGGCTACGCGACCGAGCTGCCGATGATGGGCCCGGACAAACCGGCCGTTCGATGGGCGCTTGTCGTTGAGCAGTGGCAGCAGGCCGGCGGTGCGACGCTGCCGCAGCGCATTCGGACGACGTGGACCTTGCCCGATGGCGGGCACTCGCTCTCGATCACCGAACTTTCGCGCGTCAGCGCCGTGCCGGCGTCGGCGCCTGGCGCGGATGATCCCCATCCGCTGCCCGAGGGCCTGCGCGTCGAAGATGACCAGCAGTTCAGCTTCACAGTCGGCAGTCCGCTCGTGACGTATCAAAATCGCCACCTTCGTCTCAAGGCACCGCTTGGGCTGCATCCGGGCGAAGGGCTGGCCGATCTGCTCCGTGACGCGACTCATGTTCCGCATCGGTTCCATCACCAAGCAGTTCACGGCGGCGGCGATCATGCGACTCATCGAGCAGGGCCATGTGGGACTCGACGACAGCATGAACAAGTACCTGCCGGACTTTCCGACGCGAGGCCACACCGTCACGATTCGACACCTGCTGACGCATACCTCGGGGATAGCGAGCTACACCAGTGACGAGTCGTTCATGCGGGACCGCACCGCGAACGAACTGACCCACGATCAAGTGCTGGCGGAATTCAAGGACGATCCGTTTGACTTCGCCCCCGGCGAGAAGTGGGCGTACAACAATTCCGGCTATTACTTGTTCGGCATGATCGTGGAGAAAGTCAGCGGCAAGTCGTACGCGGCGTACGTGCAGGACGAGTTTTTCACGCGGCTGGGTCTGACGCGCAGCCGGTATGACTCCAGCAGCGACGTCATCAAGAATCGAGCGCAGGGCTATCGCGTCATCGATGGAAAAGTCGCCAACGACAAGCCCATGGCAAAGAGCATTCCCGGCGGGGCGGGAGGGCTCATGTGCAGCGCGGGCGACTTGGTGAGATGGCAGATGGCGCTGGTGAGCGGGAACGTGGTCTCTGAAGAGTCATTTGCAATGATGACCACACCGGTGGTGCTGCCCGACGGCAAGTCAACTGAGTATGGCTTCGGCTTGGCGCTGCAGACATACCGCGATCATGCGAGCATCGGCCACGACGGCGGCATCACCGGCTTCAACTCCATGATGAAATATCTTCCGGCGGAGAAACTGCACATTGCGGTGATATCCAATAGCGAGTCGGCGGGTTCGAATGCATTGTGGGACGCGATCGCGAAGGAAGCGCTGGCGATTCGCGCCGAGATGATCAGCGATCTGCCCCTCACAGCAGCGGAAGTGGAGCGCTATGTCGGCTCCTTCAAGTTCGAGCAGATTCAGCTGGACACGCGCATTTTTGTTGAAGACGGCAAGCTGATGGTGCAGGGCAAGAACCAGCCGTCGTTTCGCCTGTTGTTTCAGGGCGACAGCGAATTTCGCGCAGAGTTCGATCACGACGTGAAGCTTGTCTTCGATGCAGAAGGCGAGAAGGCGGCATCGTTCGTGCTGCAACAAGGCGGCGGACGACAGGTGGCGAAGCGCGTTGAGTGACGCGGTGTTACGGGGCAATCGCCATGTTGCGATCCCTGGAGCATCAGGGGCGCACGCCACCCCCTCGCTACATCATCGCCCGCGGCGGCGGCGGATTTTCGATGGAGCCGCGCAACCGCCGACCTCGCGGTTCTCCTCGCCGCATGGGGAGCCAGCGTCGGGGCCGTCCAGAAAGGTCATGCAATCATTCCAAGCGTTCATGTTGCGCCCGTAGAAACCGGGAAAGCCGAACGTCTCAGCGAACGTGTACGGCGATGTAAGCATCCTCATAGGTCACGCGTCGCAGTCTCAGTGCGATGGAAAATGTGCTCATTGGTGATGGCGTCCGAAGCCGCCTAACTCTCAGTTATGCACTCGGCATCGGACAGACGTGGGGTACAGATATGTCGGGAACAGCGCGTGGGCCGTCCGATGCCAGTGTGAGCGTACCAGCGGGGTTGGAGTGGCGGAAAGCTACTTCTCTCCGTGGCGCCCTGCGCTGCGGTGGCTCGGAGTTGAGCTGCAGAACTCGTCGCCCGCAGGCTGATGGATCATGATAGTTTTTGGCTGCGCCTCGGCGAGACTTCGTGAGGCCGCGCCTCTGTCGCTTTCGCGGTGACGCATGAGGGGCGCTCCGATTCGGGAACGAGGACTGCTGATTCGTACGGCGACCGGATGCGAGTTGCAAGATCAAGCGCGGGACTTCGGAACGTGTGTGTTCTGTATGCGCTGCTGTATGCGATGTGGCGTCCATGCCCCCCCCGATCGATCGACGGACGTCCGCGCAGTGCGCGCGTCAGATATCCCACGCCCCAAGCAGCAGAGCCAAGTCCGCGGCGTCCACCACGCCGCTGCAATTGATGTCGGCCGCCGTTGCCGCCCCGCCCCACGATCCGAGAAGAATCGCCAGGTCGGCTGCGTTCACAGATCCGTCACAGTTGAGGTCGCCGAGCGCACACTTCGGCACGAGTCGGCAAGCACTCAACACGAGCTCGACGATGTTGTCGGAAATGTCAATCGCGGGTTTGCTTGACGAGAATGCCTGGCCACCGGTCGCCGCGGCCAACTCTTCAGCGAGAGCGGTCACGGCAGCGCTGGCTCCGGTTCCGACGATCGGTGAGACGAACACACCATTGGCTACGGCAACCGCGCTTGCCTGGTCAATCGCAAGGTTGTCCGTCGCATTCACTGGATTGCCGCACCACGGGCCTTCATCGGAGATCGGAATCACGAGTCGCACCGACGCGCCCTTTGGAAGCCACGGGTAGTTGCCAGCGACGACCGCGGTGGCGAGGGCCCAGTCTTCTTGACAGACTTCGTTGCCTCCCGGACATGCACCAAGCGTGTCCACCTGGCGCGGCGGATTGCCGGGAACGGCGGTCCCGAGCAAGTTGGCGACGTTGTCGTCGAGGCAGGCATAAGCACCGCCGGGCTGATCGCAGATCGCGAGCAGCTTCGTCGTGACTTCCAGTCCGGCTGCCGTGAGTGCCGCGCCGACCTGTGGCAGGCTGGCGCAGAGCGCAGCGGCCTCGTCGTCCATCGATGTAGACGTATCCATGATAAAGACGACTTCGATCGGTGGGCACTGCGGACAGTCGTCAGGAATGCCGTCGCCGTTGCAATCAACGCTGCTGCCCGATGCGATGTCACAGGAATCCGGAACGCCGTTCAGGTTGCAGTCGGACGCGGCGCCTGACGCGATGTCGCAGACATCGGCGACACCGTTGCCGTCGCAGTCGAGTTCCGGATGACCCGTCGCATCGCAGCGCGCGAAGACGAGAATCGCGTCGGCACCCGCCGCGGTGACGACCAGTTGCACGCCGTCTGCCGTTGCCTCAAGCGACGCCCAGTTCGCGCCGAGGGCCAAGCCGGTGATCACTTCTTCAAGCACTCCATTCGCGGGATCCATTCGAAGCACACGGCCGGTTGTAGCCTCTGCTACGAGGACATCCTCGCCGCGCGGGTCGACCGCAATTCCAAGCGGCGCCGCGAGCGACTCGCTCGTCGCGAGCGGCGTCAGTGCGCCGCCGACGCCAACCGTGTAGATCGTGCCGGCGCCCGCACCACCGGTATCCAATGTGTAGATGACGTCTGCGCCGATCGCGACGTCGAACGCATCGACCAGCGTGCCATTGTCCGCATGCAGCGCCGTCTCACCCTCGGGAGCAACGGGCGACCAGCGCCAGATTTCGTCGGGTCCGTTGAAGCCGTGGTCGGCCACAAGACCGCTGCCCGGTGCAATGACGCGCCCGCGATAGTGGGGCGGCGCGATCGCCATGCCGGCGGGATCGTCATCTCCGGAGTGGAAGCCCGACACCCACGTCGTTCGTCCGCTCGCGCCGAATGCGGTGCGGAAGATGACGCCGGCGTTGTTCTCCGAATGGAAGATGGCGCCGTTCGTCGGATCAATGCAGATGCCTGCGAGCAGCGTTCCATCGGCCACGAGCGACGCGAAACTTTGGGCGTCAATCCGGTAGAGCCCGTCCGTGGCCGTATCGCGTCGACCGACGTAGATGCGTCCGTCGAGAGGATTGACGCGAGCGGCGATGGGGTTGTCAAATGAGATCGATCGAATCAGCGTCCATCCAGGCTCGACGACAGTCTGCGCGTGAGTGTTCGCCGAGACGAGAAGAGCGAGGCCGAATGTGCTGCAGGTGAGCGGACGACGAAGGATGGCCCGGCGAGATGGCGTGGACATGGCCCGATGGTAACGAACGAAGTTTCTCGCTCGTATGCTCGAAAGGGAAAAACGAAGTCGAGCCGTGGCGCGGGCCACGGCGCCCATAATCGTCACCGGGTTCTCGGTCCGACGATCATGTGCGCATGCCAGCCCTTCGCCACCCCCTTCGCCACCCCCGTCGCCAGATCGTCGCCATCGGCGGCGGCGGATTCTCGATGGAGCCGCGCAACCGCCGGCTTGACGACTTCATCCTTTCGCTGACCAAGAAGCGCCGACCGCGCGTTCTTTTCCTCGGCACCGCCAGCGGCGATTCGAAAAATTACGTGGGCCGATTCATGCGCGCGTTCAAGGCGCCGCGGGCGACGCCGCGCGCTCTCGAACTCTTCCGCATGGAAGAGCTGCGCGAAACACCGCGCGACATCATCCTCGCGCACGACATCGTCTACGTCGGCGGCGGCAGCACCGCGAACATGCTCGCGGTGTGGCGCCTGCACGGTATCGACCGTGCGCTGCGCGACGCGTGGCGGCGCGGCATCGTCCTCTGCGGCGTGAGCGCCGGCGCGATCTGCTGGTTCGAGAACGGTCTCACCGATTCATTCGGCCGGCCGCTGCGCGAACTCAATGACGGCCTCGGGTTGTTGCGCGGCAGCATGTGCCCGCACTTTGGAAGTGGTGGGAGAAGCATCAGATTCGGCGAGTCCGATCGGCGCTCGCGCTACCTGCGCAGCGTCGCGACGCAGAAGCTTCCGGCCGGCTGGGCAGCCGACGACGGCGCGGCGATTCACTTCGTGGGCGATGACGTGCGCGAAGTCGTGACATCGCGCGCTGGACCTCGCGCGTTTCGCGTGGAGCGGCACGGCGCGCGGGTCGTGGAGACGGAGCTGCCCAGTCGAGCGCTTTGAGGCAGGCGGCGCCGCAATGCACACACCCATTCGCCGCAACGACGTTCGATGCAGTTTGAATTCGCACTCGGCGTCCGGCTGGGGGAGAGTGCGTTGCGGCGCTCTGTTGGCCGCCGAACGCTCGCGTCATCAATTGGGCGAAGCGTCGTAATGGACAGGCCATTTCTCCTGATACTCGCCATCGACCTCACACACATGGCGAGGAAGACGAGCGCCAGGGCGCGGCGGATGCGGAACGGAACGGGACGGAGCAACGCGAAGGCATTGATGACACACACGTGCGGACTCGTCAGCAGCGACGGCATCGCGATGCAATCGTCAGCCGGGTCCGCGCGCCCGGCCGCCGTCAGCTCATCTTTGCCAGTTGCTCGTTCACGGCGTCGAGGTCGAAGATGGATGGATCCCACACGTCGCCATCGTTCAGCCCGAGCCACTCGCGCCGACAGTCGTGCTCGTCGTCCGACGGATTGGCGAGGGATGCGAGCATCGCGGCATAGCCCCACGGACCGCCGCAGTCCTCGGGCGGCGTGCGTCCAACGCCGTCGACGCAGAACCCCCAAATCCGGCGCGCGGTCTTCGACTTCCGCAGAGGTGGCCCAAGGAACTGCGCTGGAACCGGCAGCGTGTCGAAGCCCTCACGCAGTACTTTCTCGCAGCGGATCTCGTGCTCCCATGTGTCGCCGAAGTCGTATATGTAATAGAGCTTCGCGCCTCGACGCGCGAGGAACGACGACACCCGCACGCGCTTTGAGTCCTCAGGGTCGTCGAGATCGCGGAAGCCATCGGGTGCCGGCGGACCGAAGCGGCGCCGGTCGTCCCGGCCGCGCAGGGACGTCCAGAACTCGTGCAGGTGCGAGTCGTGCCAGTCAAACGCCGTCTGAACAACGTCGTGCAGCCGGCCCAATGACATGCGTGCATCGACGACGATGCGACGCCAGCACGCAGGTTCGACGTTGAGCAGCGTCACCTTGAGCACGAGTGTGGTGGGGGTGGATGGACCGCGTTTGGCCGCGACTGGTGAGGAGGGCTTGGATGGCATAGATGGCATGGATGGCAAGCGTGAGTTGACGCCACGTTCGCAGGCAAGTGAATTATGCCGCCTCAACGCTGGATGCGGACCGCCATTCAATCCGATCGACCGTGCTGGAGACACTTTCGTTAGCTGCGTCCTCGGTGGCATATGCAATCGCCCCGTCGATTCAGGATGTCCACGCGCCCAAGAGCGCAGCCAGGTCCGCAGCGTCGACGATCCCGGAGCTGTCGAGATCGGCGATCCCGCTCCCGCCCCAGGCGCCGAACAGAATGCTGAGCTTGCCTCACTTCCGTGGACACCCAACTTAGCGAGAATGCTCGCCAGGAGTGATCCATGGACAAGTTCAAGGTGAAGTGTCGGAAGCGTCGCACGTTCTCCGAGGAGTTCAGGGCCGAGGCCGTGCGCCTCTGCCGAGTCGGCGACCGCGGCATCAGCCAGGTCGCGAAGGATCTCG
>JAWXBD010000074.1:0-4600 GCA_034439815.1 Phycisphaerae bacterium | reverse complement strand
TGCATTGTGGCAGCAATCGCGTCTGTTGCAGCAATCGCCTCCCCGACCCGAGGTGACTCCGTGTCGACAGTGCACTTCCTGTCCGAGGGTTGGGTTTACACGCCCACTCTCTCCACCTCGGGGACGCAGGTGAATTCGATCCTCGCCCTGAAGATCGACGGTACTCAGAGTGGATCAAATATTGAATCAGTTTGGTTCAAGAAGACGGGTAGCACATGGCGGGCCTATGCCTGGGAGAGCACCGAATCCCAAGCCAGTGTCGTAAAGTTCGTGACGGATACCCTCGGGGTGTCCGCCGGTACCCAAGATCGTTGGCCGATCGCTCCTGCGTCGACGGCAGCCTCCAGCGGGACGCTGTTCACAGATGGACTCTTCCATACCGACGCGGTATTGACGACTGTTCAGTCCTCGTCGAACCCCCGAGCGTTGCTGGACACGCTAATTTCGGCTGGCTATCGAGCTGCGGCGCTGCTTCCCGAACTCGTGGATGTTGAACATGAGTGCAGTCAGAACGAGGTGTTAAGCATCATTACATCAGCGGTGGAAGCGGAGGTGACGGCGGCCCCTGGTCACGAAGGCGAGGGCGTGACCGCAATGCACACCGCCTTGTCGTCTCTGGCATGCGCGACGCTGTGCTGGGACTGGGACAGTGTCATTGCTGGTCCCATCTGCACTGGCTGCACAGGACCTGTAGCTGGATGGACTTTTGTTGGTGGACCCTTCGAGAATGCGCTTCATTGTGCCGTCACATGTTCATACAGCGCGACCATTACGTGCACGTATTCACGAACGGTCCTCACCACCAACTGGGACTGTTCGACGTGCATCTGCACGCAGACAAAATCAGTGCAGAGCGACCTTCAGCGCGCCAGCACGTTCTACCTTACGCCGCCGAATTGTGGGATTCCGCCGGGCTACGCATGTCCAGGAGGTCCCAACAACTCCGGTTTCGTCTGCGGCGACGCCGACGCGCCGGGACCCGGACTCAGCTGGGTCGGATGGACAGCGTGTCCCTGTGACTGATCGACCATCGAGAACGGCGCTCGTTCAACCCAGCTCACGGAATCCGATCTCGATGACGGGATCGATTGTTTTGCGTGTCCGGCAGGCATTGCTGCTTGCCGGACACGCAGTTCTTATTTCCTGCGTGGGAACCACGATTCTTGTCTTGCTGGTGCCTCGATCGGCGGAGGCGGTGGCGTGGCGCACTGGCTATGGATTCACGACGCCTCCCGTCATCCTCAACGGAGCGGTCGTCCCAAGTGAGGCCGTGGCCGCAATCGCTGAATCGGATTCTGTGGCCATCACTCGCTACGTGCTCACCGCGCGCCGTCTCGACGGGAGTGGTGACGCTCCCTCACCCATCGGTGTGACGACACTTGGATTTCCGGCCAGAGCGATTCGCATCGTTTTCGATCACGATGAAACGGATGCGATCGGCCCACTCCACGGGCGCGGCTGGCATTTGAGGGTGCTCTGGTATTCGCTGGCGTTCGATGTGGTGGTTTGGGCACTCACGTTCCATGCGCTGCGAACCCTTGTGACTGCACGCATGAGGCGACGCACTCGGATAGTCCTCAGGGCAGCCGCTTGCGGAATGTGGTTCGCACTGCTGGTGGCATGGGTAGCGCCAGCGCTTGAGAGCCAGCAGTTTGAACTCCTCCAGCGGTGGGACGCTTACTACAAGCTCGAGAACTATACGGCTGCCGTCGGCGACTCGCCGCCGGTCCCTGCGGTCGCGTGGACGGACTTCTATGGAAGCCGGCACCGTGGACTTCTGCACGCGCAGGATGCTTGGATGTTCTCGGTTCGGCCATCGCCCGAACAGGCGCTGATGGCCGTGGATACCGGCGCCAATGTGACATTGGGCTTTCCTCTTGGAGCGTTGGCTGCCGACGAGTGGGTGATTAGGTCCTCTAGATTCCACAATCCAAACCTTGGATGGTGGCAGGCCGTGTGCTGGGTCATTCGGCTGCCGCCGTCACCTCTCGGGTTCATCGTGGACACTGCCTGCTGGTCTTCGGGTCTCTTAGTCTTGGCACTTCTGCCTTCTGCAATTCGGCGCATGAGTCGGCAGAGACGGGGCGCCTGTCCGCACTGCGGATTTCTGCGGGGTAGCGGCGAGCAGTGCACAGAATGTGGGGTCGTGTTTCCGGCCACTCGATTCGACGTGCTTTTCCCGTCGGACGAAGTTGTGAACGACATCACGATCATGATTGCGAAAACTTGAGACCGCGACTGCATCGTCTGCATCAAACGCGCGATGCGGGGTCGACGAACTTGGAAGTCAAATCGAAATTCGCTCAACGATGTTCCGCGTCACCTGCATCTTGCGGCGGTCGTAGAGCTTGGTTGTTCGTGGGTCGGAGTGACCGAGCAGAAATTGGACATCTGCAAGCTCGACACCTTGCTCGAGAAGGTCGGTTGCGGTCGAAGCTCTCAAGCTGTGGCACTTGAACACGTGTGCAGGGAGACCCGCAGCCTTCAGGCGCCGCTTCAACATCCGGAGCAAGTCGTTCTCCGTCAGACCGCGGCCGCTCATCGTTTCCGTTCGACGAACGAGAGACAGGAAGAGCGGCGTGTGTGGGTCGACGACTCCGACGACGGAGAGATACTCGTCGATGTACTGCTGAAGGTCTGCACGGCAGGGGATTGAGCGAACCTTGCCGCCCTTTTCATCGACCCTCCGTGCCAACATGACTGAGACAATTCCCGTCCCCGAGTTTAGTGTCCAGGGCACATGGATCCGTCCCAGTGAACAATCGAACCAGCAGCACCCCGCCGCCCCGCGAGGGGAGCCCGCAGCGCAGCGCAGGGGTCCCCTCGCGGGCGCCCGATCCCGATCCCCGCGTCGAGCCGCGGGCCACGCGACGACGCTTCACCGACGAGTACAGGGAACGCGTCGTCCGCGAGGCCGATGCGTGCACTGAACCGGGCCAGGTGGGCGCGCTCCTGCGCCGCGAGGGGATCTACTCGTCAAACCTCGCCGCATGGCGGCGCGGGATCCGCAGCCGCGGCGCCGAAGGTCTCGCCGCAAAGAGACGCGGGCCCGCGCCGAAACCGAAGCCGCAAATCATTAAGGACACTCACCTTCAAAAAGCGATTTCGAGCGGCTCCCCGGCCATTCTCGGCGATCCGGCTCCCAATGTGACATTAAAACACACCGGCGCGAAGGGCATGATCGCTCAAACGCGGGGATTTGGTCTTCGCTGAAGCCGTCGCGGCCAGTTGAACGCCTGCTCCGCGCATGCGATCGCCGCCGGAGATCCGGAGGCGCTCGTGATTTCGTCGATTGTCGATCCGGCGCGGTGCAAGCGCTACGTGGCGAGCGCGTGCGGCGGCGGCGCGATCGGCGCCGCATCGCCATCGCGGTCCGCAGCCGCCGCCCTCACGCGGCGTCCGCTGCCGTCCTCGGCATCGCCGAAGATCCCGACCGCGAATTTCCTGCCGGCCGCCTTTGCGTGCTGCGCGAGCGACTTCGCGCTGCCGCTGAAGTTGCCCCACGCGCCTTGCCGTGCCTGGCTCATCGCCCCGTCGAGCTTCGCGGTGATCGAGCGTGCTGCCCGCATCAGCGGTGACGACGCCGCCTGCTCCACGGCAAACACCGCGAGCTCTGCGTCGAGCTGCGCCAGCACACGCGGCGTCGACTCCGGGATGCAGCCGGATTTGCCGAACAGCGGCTCGCGGCCTTCCGCATCGGCGCCATGAAGGAACGCCGCGAGGCTTGAGCCCTCGATGACCGGCGGGACACGGCCGTTCAGCCAGGGATTCTCGATGCCGCCCGGCAGGACCGGCATCGCGCAGACGGCGGGGCCCGGATGGCACGGCATCGCGGGAAGGAGCTGTGCATCCCGGAGACGCTCGCGGGCGGCGGCCGCCTCGCCTGCGAACTCGCCGTTGGCGATGCGGCGCTTCAGCTCCTCGACCCGTTCGGCCACCGTCGCGAACTCGTACTCGTCAAGCGCATCGGCGATCGACGCTCGCACCGGGGTTGAGCGCGACGTAGACCATGTGGGCGATGACCGCGTCGTCATCGAGCGCGACGATCGACTTGAACCGTCCCTCCCAGCAGTGGCCGGTGCCATCGGCTGCGAGATTGATCGCTCTGGCGATCTTCTGCTTGAGGAGCTTGTGGAAGAAGGAGAGGCTCGACAGTTCTTCTCGCCATTTCGCGATGAGCAGCGGGTCGGCGACCGCCGTCTCGATCTCCTCGGGCTGGGCGGGCAGATCGGTCGCGATCTTCTTTCTGACGCGCCACGCGTGATCGGGACAGAGCGAGCGATAGCGCCGCGCGACCTCCCGGTCGTCCCAGAGCGCCGCGAGATCGGGATGCGTGGCCGCGACGACATGAAGGTGATTGCCGAGGACGGCGGCCTCGAGGACGTCGATCGCGCAATGCATGGTCAGCATGCGCATCCGGTCCATCAGTCCGCGGCGCCATTTCGGGTCCTGCAGGAGGAAGAGACGGCGCACGCACCGCGAGACGCAGTGGCACACGACGGGTTTCGTGTGATCAAAGAGGAGTTTTCGCGCGAAGGTCATGGTGACGGCGATGATGCCGTTGTGAAAATGCCGACCCCGGAAAAACTATGCTTTTTCC
>JAWXBD010000073.1:0-6856 GCA_034439815.1 Phycisphaerae bacterium | reverse complement strand
CGGTATGCGCGAGCGCGTGCCGTTCGAAAGACTCGGAACCATCACGCTCTGGGCCGCCGCGGGCTTCTGGATACTTGCGGGCCTGACCGCGCTCGTTAGCGCACGGGTCGCGAGTCTCGAGCTCGTTGTCGTCGGCACCGGCGCCTTGGCAGCGATGATGTTTGTCGTCGCACTCCTCTTCCATCGCGACCTCTTCCTCCGTTTGGCACTCGCGATTCCGCAGATCGAAGACTTTTCCACTGCAGCAGATCGCGCGACGCGCAAGCGACCGCTGATCGTACCGCACGCGCGATCGCAGGACATCGATTTGAGTCCGCTCAAGCTCGAAGACGCGCCGGACACGCCGCGTCCGCGGACCTAACCACGCCCTCAACACTCGTTCGATGATTTGTTAGATCGCTCGCCGCGCACCGGCGAGCGCGATCGCGATGGCGTCGGCGATATCGGGCGGCTCAGGCGGACTCGCGAGGCGGAACTCGGCGGCAACCGCGAGTTGCATTTGACGCTTCGACGCGTTGCCGTTTCCCGTCATTGACTTCTTGACCGTCGCGGGAGAGAGCTCGACGAGTTCGATGCCACGTCGCTGCGCCGAGAGCAAGACGACCCCACGAGCGTGCGCCATGAGAATCGCGGTTCGCAGGTTTTTCTGGTGCGTAAACACCGTTTCGACGGCCATGCACGACGGCACCAACTCATCGAGAATCTCGGTGAGGTCGAGGTCCAACTGTCGCAACCGAAACGCGATAGTCGTCTTCGCCTTGAGCCGAAGCACGCCAGCATCAACGAGCGTCGCCGTGTACTGCCCGGTCTCCAGTTCGACGCAGGCGTACCCGGTGCGCTGAAGCCCGGGGTCGATGCCGACGACGCGGATGCGTGCGTTCGACGCGCTGTTCGTGCGGAGGGGCACGCTTGCTACTCTAGTGGAAACTGTGGGCCGAACCTTGCTCACGGTCGCGGCACAACGGCAGCGACTTCACGTCGACCACCGCCCGACCGGTCGTACTCAACCAACCCGTCCTTGAGCCGCACGATCCGTTCGCAGCGAGCTGCGATGCGATCATCGTGTGTCACCATGATCAGCGTGAGCCCTTCCGCATGGAGCGCCTCGAAGAGCTGCAAGATCGATTCGCCCGTCGCGCTGTCGAGGTTGCCGGTTGGCTCGTCAGCCATCAGGATCGCCGGCCGCGTGACCAGCGCGCGGGCAATCGCGACGCGCTGCTGCTGACCGCCCGAGAGCTCAATCGGACGATGCGTCAAGCGATCGCCGAGGCCAACTCGCTCGAGTTGCTTGATGGCGCGCTCGCGACGTTCGTGGCGATGCACCTTTTGATAGAAGAGCGGTACTTCCACGTTCTCGACGATGGTTAGTTCGGTGATCAGGTTGAACGCTTGGAAGACGAACCCAATGCGCTCACCTCGGGCACGGCTCAACTCGTTGTCATCCATCTGAGCGACGTTCTTTCCGTCGAGGAAATAGTCCCCCGACGTCGGACGGTCGAGGCATCCGAGCAGGTTCATCAGCGTGGACTTGCCAGAACCGGACGCACCCATGATGGCGAGGTACTGCCCGTGCGGCACGATGAGGTCGATGCTCTTGAGCGCCTCGACCAGAATGCTGCCATCGGGTTTGAAGTAGACCTTGCGAAGCTGGCGGAGGTCAGCGGCAGGATGTGCGGTAACGGAATTCACGGTAGCGGCCTGTGGCGAAAGTGCTTTGGAAGCGAAGATGAGCAGAATGGCCCAATTCGAGGAGGTGCAACGACGCAGTATCCGCAGCGATACGAGCGAGTTGCGCCGACGAGGAAGTCGGCCATTCTGCTCGTCCGCAGCCCAAATGACTTTCGCCACAGGCTGCTAGGTGTCATGACAGCGGGAATGTCGACAGGTTGTATCGACGATGATGTCGAATCACCGCGCGGCAAAGGCACTTTCCGCGAGATCGATCGCGCGTCCAAGCCCCGCTGCCTTGTTCAGTGTTTCCTCATACTCAGAGCTTGGATCGGAGTCGAGCACGACGCCCGCACCAGCTTGAAGGTGCACCGTCCAGGGCGCGTGGTCGCGCGACGTCGGAATGACCATCGTTCGCAGCGCGAGCGCAATGTCCATGTCGCCGTCATAGCCGACGGCACCGATGCCGCCCGCGTACGGACCGCGCCGAACCGTTTCTAACTCATCGATGATCTGCATCGCTCGGACCTTCGGTGCGCCGGAGACCGTACCGACTGGCAACGTCGCGCGGAGTGCGTCCCAACAGTCGAGACCATCGCGGAGGCGACCGGTGACCGTCGAGGAAATGTGCATCACGTGGCTGTAGCGCTCGACATCCATACAACGCTCGATCGCGATCGTCCCAACGTCACAGACGCGACCGAGGTCGTTGCGCGCGAGATCGACGAGCATCACATGTTCAGCGCGTTCTTTCTCGTCGGCGAGCAGCTCTCTCTCAAGTGTTGCATCCTCCGCCGCGTTTGCGCCGCGGCGGCGCGTTCCGGCGAGCGGACGATTTGTCACGACGCCGCTGCGCACGCGACAGAGAATCTCCGGGCTGGACGCGACGAGGATGCATCCCGCCGCCTGCAGGTAGATTTGGTACGGACTCGGATTGACTACACGCAGCGCTCGGTAGATCTCGAATGGATCTCGATCGGTCACGCGCTCGAGCCGCTGCGAGAGAACGATCTGAAATGCGTCGCCAGCGCCGATGTATTCTTGGGCCGCGCGGACTGCGTTCTCGAACTCGTCGCGCGTGACCACCGAGTGTGGTGTTTCCGGTCGTCGCGATGGATCAATGTCGATGGCGCCGCACGGCAACGGAACGCTGTGGGTTTCGAGTCGGCCAACGACGTGCTCAAGTTCCGACTGAAGCGCGTGCCACGCTGCGTTGGCACTGGCGTGCTCTTTCAGCGAGGTGCTGGCTATGACGTGCAGCGTTTTTGCCACGTGATCGATCACGACGACTTGGCGGTAGAGGCCGAATTGAAAATCGGGAAGGCCGCGATCGTCATGCGGCGCGCTGGAGAACGGGAGCTTGCCCGGCTCGAGGTATCGCACAGTGTCGTAGGTCGCGTATCCGACCCAGCCTCCGATGAAGCAACTCGGGAGGCGCAACGGCTCCAGCGTCGTGCGCGGCGGCAATCGCTCGGCGGCCGCCAACTCGCGCAGCACCTCGAGAGGGTCGGCGCCGTCACGCCGCGACCGGGCACCGGTGCGATGGTCGTGGATCTCGACGGAGTTAGCCGTCGCGAGCACTTGGAGACGCGGCTGTGCTCCCAAGATCGAGTAGCGGCCAACGCTGCCGCCGGTTTCGACGCTTTCGAAAAGGAATGACGGCGCGGTGCGCGCGTCCGATGCCACGAGTCGTCGGTACGCCAAGACCGGCGTCAGTTGGTCACTCATCAGGCGGCGCGACAACAGCACGAGGCCGCCTTCAGGGGCACTCTTCGTCTGCGCATCAAAAATAGCTCGCTCGTCCGAGGTCATCGGGGCGCGCAGTCTACGGATTTCCCGCGCTCATTCCTTTGGGGGCCTCGCTGCGCCGACTTGGTCCGCCGCTCGCGATCGCACTCGCGATCGAATAGTGCGCTGAGTGGCTCATCGACAGCCACCACTGCACAATCCCTCTTTCCGCAGCGATCTGCTGAGCGCGCCCCGAGAGTAAGAGGCGCGGCTCTCCAGTCGCAAGACGCAGCACCTCCATTTCGGTCCACGCAATGCCGTCCGTCCACCCTGTGCCGAGCGCCTTGAGTACCGCTTCCTTCGCCGCAAAACGAACCGCGTACCGCTCCACACGCTGCCGCACGGCGTGATCTGCATACGCACGCTCAGTCACGGTAAAGCAGCGCTCCGTAAAGTGATCGCCGTGCGCCTCGAGCATCGCAGCGATGCGCGAGTTCTCGACCAGATCGACGCCATGTCCCAAGATCCCGACCCCGGTATCTCCGGCGGCGGTACTTCCGACTGCGGTGTTTCCCGGCCCGGGCCCGAGGTTGAACGGCACACTCGACGCCCCAGTCATCAGATGCTCCTCGTACGTGGGGTATCCGACCGCCGCGCTACCGGCCCCCCCGCCCATCGCTCAAGACTCTTCGTGAGTCCGCTCAGTGGTTCGCGCCACTGCCGCGCATCGACGACGACCGCGCGACGAAACCCGACGATGTCGAGCGTCGCGCGATATGCCGAGACATCGAGGCGCGACTCGCCTGATTCGCCGACCGGTCCGCGGAGTCCGCTGCGGAAGAGATCGACCAAACGCGCCGAGCACAGGTCGTTTCCAGCGGCGAGTACGCGAGCCACCGGATCGACTCCGGATGCAAGACATGCCGCGGGATCGACGCCAAAGCCGATGCCTGCTGCGGGATCGACCGCGTGGTCAGCGATCGCAATACCCTCGCGCTCTGCGAGCGCCGCGAGCGCTGTGACCGCTTCGTCGAGCGCCTCGCCGGACCGACCGCTGTTCTTCCGCTCCGCCTTGCTCGGAAAGAGCGTGCACACCACCGGGCGATCACCCGTCACTTCGGCGACGCCAGCGGCGAACGCGATTGCTGCATCGAGCGCGGCCACCGCGCGATCGAGGAGCGCGGGGTCGAGGAAGTGTCCGGGCGGAATCCAGACATCGAGTCCGGAACAGGTCAACTCGAGCCGCTTAAGTTCGGACTTCAACCCGCGCAGGGCGCCAGCGTCGAAGTCGCGCGGACGCAACGTTGGCTGCGTCGCAGGCCATTGAACCCCGCGATATCCGAGGTTCGTGATCGCACCGAGCGCCGCCGAACAGTCCAAGCCGCCTTCGACGAGGGGCGCGATCGTCGCTGAGAGATCGGGGCGCGGATCGCCCGACATCGGCAACTCACCTCGTGCGCTTGGCATTCGAGCAAGTGTACGGCACAGTGTGAGAAAGCATGCGACACTGAGCCAGTGCATCGTGCGGTAACGACTCTGTACTGGATCGCGCTCGTCGCTTGGATCGCGAGCCTCGTCGCAACCGCGGCGACCGCGATGGCTGCGTTCACCGCGCTTCCAGCGCTCGGAGTCGCCGTGCCCTCTGCCGCCCTTGTCTATCCAGGCGCGGACGACGCCAGCTCACGTTTCGCCGCAGGTTTCGTCGCCCAGCGCGTGTTCGACGCCGCTGACCGCGTCGCACTGCTCGCCCTGCCGGCGCTCGCGGTGACCATGCTCCTGCAAGCATCGTTCTTTCGCTGGCCCGAGCGCTCTTGGGCGAATCGCGCACGAGTCGCCTGCATTGTCGCAGCGATTCTGCTGGAAACGCTGCACCTCGTCATTCTCGCGCCGCGCATGGCAACGACGCTCGCCGACTATCGCAGCGCTGTGATGCAGGGCGACGCCAGTTCGGCCGCAGCGCACAAAGCGGTCTTCGAGCGCGACCACGTCAAGGCGGATCCGCTTCTCCGGGCGACGATGGTTCTCCTCGTCCTCGGTCTCGCGGCGTCCGCGTGGGTCATGACTCCCCGAGTACCCGGCGGCCGCGGGGAAATTCAAGCACCGCGCCTCTTCGGTACGCGCACGGGAAGCCGCTCGGGTAGGCGATCATGACGCCGACTCGCAAGCCGACTCGCAGGCCCAGTCGCAAGCCCAGTCGCGCAGGCAAAGGAGAGGCCGCACTGCGACTGCTGAAGGCACTGCGGGAGCGCTATCCCGACGCCCACTGCGAGCTGTCTTGGAGTGCCCCGCACGAACTGCTCATCGCCACGATCCTGTCGGCACAGTGCACCGATGTTGCGGTGAATAAAGCAACGCCCGCTCTTTTCAAGCGGTTCGCTTCCCCTGCGGCGTACGCGGCTTCGACGCCAGCGGCGATCGAACCGTTTGTTCAGACGCTCGGCTTCTTTCGACAGAAGGCCAAGTCGGTGCACGCTTCCATGACCGCGCTCGTTCGTGACTTCGGCGGCGAAGTGCCGCGCACGATGGACGATCTCATCACGCTGCGCGGCGTCGCGCGCAAGACAGCGAATGTCGTCCTTGGTAACGCGTTTGGATTGAACGAAGGCGTTGTCGTCGACACGCATGTGCAGCGGCTTACGCAGCGCTTCGGGTTGACCAAACACACCGATCCGGTAAAGATCGAACGTGACCTGATGGCGCTTTTTCCGCGTGAGTCGTGGTGTGTGCTTTCGCACCTGTTGATCTTTCACGGCCGACGCGTCTGTAAAGCACGCGGACACGACTGCGCGGACGACCCACTTTGTCGCGCATTTGCAAGCCAGAGCTCCAGTCGCTTCGCACAAAAGAAACACGCCTTGAAACATCCAAGCACTGCCCCGGCCCGTCGGTCGCGGGGCGACCGCTCCCATTCTTCGACCGACGCGTGAAATGGCGTTTCTGCCTCAGGAGATTTTGATGACTCAGAGCACTCGTCGTTCGCTTCTGGTTGCCTCGACCCTTTCCCTCATCGCATTCGGCGCGGCGCTCCCGACCGGCTGCGCCAGCGACAGTTCGACCACGACTTCCAGCAGCACTTCCGCCGAGACGACGATGGCTCAGCGCGCCAGCATCGACAGCGCGGCCAATGCCGCCATCGCCCGCATCAGGGCGGAAGACCCGGGAATCAGCAAGTTCTTTGATAGCTCCGTCGGCTACGCGGTGTTCCCCCGGATCACGACTGGTGCGCTCATCGTGGGTGCCTCCAACGGAGACGGCGTTCTCTTCGAGGGTGGCAGAATCGTCGGTGATGCCCGGGTCTCCTCTGGATCGATCGGCGCCCAAATCGGCGGCCAGACGTTCAGCCAGATCATCTTCTTCCAGACCGCGGGTGAGCTTGCTCGGTTCAAGGAGAGCAGGATGGAATTCGACGCGAGGGCGTCGGCAGTCGCAGTTCGCGCTGGTGCCTCAGCGGGTGCCGACT
>JAWXBD010000072.1:0-13414 GCA_034439815.1 Phycisphaerae bacterium | reverse complement strand
GTCAAGCTCGCGGGAGGGGTCAGCGGGATACCAGAGGCGAGCTGCGCAGTCGGAGCAGGGATAGTCCTCGCAAGCTGCGGCGAGGCCGGCAGAGGACCATTTCACCGCCCGGAGGGCGCTCAAGCACGCGGCGCGCTCCGCATCGAATACCTCCTTGTTCTTCAGCAACTGGTCCCACGCGGCCTCGCCGAACAACTCGCGAGGGTCGCGCTTCAGCTCGCGAGCCGTGAAGTCACGGACAATCAGCAAGACATCCGCCGCCAACCCGCGCATGGCTTCGTCGGAAACCTGCGCGTAGTAGTGCTCGATGTTGTTCCGCTCTTGCGTGAGGCGTTCGATCCTCTTCCACTCGACATCGACTCCGAGCGCAGTGAGTCGCTGCTTGATTTCTTCGAGCTCGACTGTCTTCTTGCCACTGCCAACGAATTCGAGGTGTCCGGAGCCGTCCATCCGCGGCTTGATCTTCTGTTTCAGAAGGACCTCGTCGCTTCCGGGCGGAGAGAGTTCGAGAAGCCGCGACTTGAGCAAGAGCAGCACGCCAGCGTGGAGGTTGCGAACGGACGACAGCATGCGCGCGGGAGTACCCGCGATTAGGTCCTCGAGCCCGACTTGAATCGACATGACCGCGTTGTTCAGAATGCTCATCCTGCGGCACATCTCGTATCCCCACGGCCCGGTCAGTGCAAGTCCGTCGTCTCCCCCAGGTCGCTGAGGCCAAGCTCCCAGTGGTTCGGCACGATGGGCGGGAGCGGCTCGACCAGGTCCACAAAGTGGGTGTGCGCCGGCTTCAGGTACTCGACGATGGCGCGCAGCTGCCGGCGCTCGCGGTCGCTGGCTATTGCCATCGTGTGCGGTGCTATATTATTACGTCAATCGCGCCGTGACCGAATTAGTCCTGGACTTCGAATCGCAACATTTGGAGCAGCTCTTTCGGCATCAGCTCTGGGCATCTCCTCGGTGGTACTCGCGTTTGTGGTCCAGCAGGGCGTAGACCAGCCGTTCGATTTAGGCAGTGGGTTTGTGAATGGGCTTTCCCCAGCGATCCTCTCCGGTCGAGCGCAATGGACGAACGATAGCGGGAACAGCAAGCACATAGCCCGCGCCGCAGCCGATTGCGCTTGCCTACATTTGGGCTTCAGCAGGGACGATGTAGCTCCGGGCGGTTCATTCACAGTTTACGCGGAGCTTGCAATCAGCAAAGCCGAAGACAAAGACGTTGGCGCGAGCGTCGTCTTTAGCGACGGCTCCGTAAAACGGGTACTGTTCCATGGCTCCGGTCGCGCGGGCGCTCGAGCCACAATGGTTCCGCGGCAGGCCCTATTTCAAAGCGACGTCCCCACCACCACGCGCTTCTTCCTTCCCTTCCCGAAATCCGAATCCGTGCCCGTGCTAACTGCAAAATCAGACCACGCAGGTCTCGAGGCTCGAGTGTTAAGTGTGCGGCATCTCACCGCCAGCGAATCATCCAACCAATCGATGGTAGCCGGTGAGATCGAACTGGTGCTGAGGAGTGAGTGCCCGCTCCCATGCAAAATAACATTGCTAGCAGATGGGGCCGACGTGGGTGATTTTATCGCGATTCCCCGGTGACACCGATAGTGTCGTCGTTCCGCGGCGCCAATTCGTAGACGGCGAACCACCGGCCGGCTCCGACAAATTTAGCGTCCGCTGCCGGATGTGTGGAAGGCGCGGCGGGGGTGATACGGATCCGGTTTAGCCCGCGCGCTCAAAGATACTCGCACCGACAGATCGACTTGAGCCGCTTCGGCGTCAGCCTCCGCCACGCCTCGCCGCCCGACTCGAGCAGATCGTCGTATCCCTCGAACGCGCGATTGCTCATGTGATGACGTCGCATGTACGCCCACACGTAGAGCCTTAATGGGAGAGTAGGGATGGCCGTGGTTCACACGACCATCCCCCTCATCAAACCGGACTGGCAGATTTCCCGCATCCGGCTTACCCGACGACTTCATCGCGCAGCTGTCGACGTGCGAGTCACGCGTGGTCCGAACTGATGGACCCGCAGGCGGTCCTTGATGAATGCGTACCACGTCCTGTCCTTCGGCGGTCGAAGGGGACGCTGACTGCGACGTTTCAGATGCCGGACGACTCGATCGTTCACACGGCGAGTCGCCCGCGAAAACACCCGTCCTCGGTGGAAGCGGTCGAAGTACCGCTGCCATCCGCGGAGAAAGGCGTTCAGCTCCGTGACGAAGCGGTCAACAGGAAGCCACGACCGCTTTGGCGACGTGAGATCCCGAAGCCGTTCGCAGAAGCGGCGCTCCGACTTGACGGAGGGCTTGATGGACAGGTAGTGCCGTCCGCTGCCCCGGTGCCACTCCTCCCAGCGGAAGCAGTAGCCGAGGAAGTTCAGGGTCTCGCCTCCGGTATTCACGCGCTGCACGCGCGTCTTCTCCCAGCACGACGAAGTCATCCGCGTAGCGGACGATCCGCGCGCCGGCAAATTTACCCGGACCGCCCGCCGCCATGAATAGCTTGTCGAGCCAGTGAAGATAGAGATTCGCCAAGAGCGGCGAGATCATTCCACCCTGAGGAACGCCCCGTCGTGTTCCGTCGCGCGTGCGGCGACCGTTCTCGTCGGTGTCCTCGACCGGCGCGTCAAGCCACATCCGGATCAGCGACAGCACGGAGCCGTCGGCGATCCGTTTGCGGAGGCAGGACATCAGCTTGTCGTGCGGGATCGTGTCGAAGTACGCCTTCAGATCGGCGTCGTACACGTCCGTCCGTCCCGAGCGCAGGTGCTCGGCGACGGCCTTCAGTGCATCCGCCGCCGACCGTTTCGGACGGAAGCCGTAGGAACTCTCCTCGAAGTCCGCTTCGAAGATCGGTTCCAGCACGAGCATCGCCGCAGCCTGAACGACGCGGTCCTTGACCGTGGGATTTCCCGGTCGCGTTTGTCAACTCGCGCGCAAAACTGACCCACCTCCGAGCATCGAGATCTGACCCACCCCCACGAAAAGATGGGCCGCACCCCGGATCCAGCCCGGTGCCTTGCCCGAGTCAGCCCTGCTCTTCGCCGCCTTCCTCGCGGCCGCCGCCGCGTGACCGCTTGCCGGCCCGGGGCACCGCCTGCTCGTTCTCGCTCGCACGCTCAGCTGCCGGCATCGCCTCGGCGCCGATCGCCTTCCGCCGCTCGCGCAGCCGGTAGCTCTCGCCCCGCACGTTGATCACCGTCGCCTTGTGCAGCAGGCGGTCGAGCGCCGCCGACGCCATCACCGCGTCGCTGGCGAACACCGCGCCCCACTCGCCGAAGCCCTTGTTGCTGGTCAGGACGATCGACTGGCCCTTGCCGTAGCGCTCCGCGATCACCTGAAACAGAAGACTCGCCTGTGCGGCCTCCATGCTCAGGCAGCCCACCTCGTCGATCACCAGGACACTCGGCCGCACGAGATTCCGCATCTCGCGGTGCAGCCGGTTCTCCGCCATCGCCTTCGAGAGCCTCCGCGCCAGCTCCATCGCTGACGTGAAGTAGACACGCATCCCCAGCTCCGCCGCGCGCACGCCCAGGGCGATCGCGATGTGCGTCTTGCCGACGCCCGGCGGACCGAGCAGGATCACGTTGCGGCCCTCGCCCGCGAAGCGGCCCGTCGCGAGCTCGTCGATGATCCGCCGGTCGATCGAGGGCTGCGCGGCGAAGTCGAAGTCGGCGAGCCGTTTCCGGTACGGAAACTTCGCGAACTGCAGATTCAATTCAATCCCGCGACGCTTCCGCTCCGCGATCTCCCCGTCGAGAAGCCAGCCGAGAAAGTGGCTGTAGGACCACGAGTCCGCGGCCGCCTGCTGGCACGCCTGATCAAGAAGGTCGCGCGCGACGCGAAGGCCAAGATGCTCAAGCGACGTCGTCGCCGCATGTTCGTACAGGGTCGATGCGCTCATGACGCAGCCTCCAGTGCGACCGTCGCTGACACGTGAACGGACGTCCGCGACTCCGTGACGCCGATGCGCCCGTAGACCTCAAGTGACGGCGACTCGACCTCGTGCCTGCCTGTGAGCCTCCACGTGGGTGGCGGCGTTGCGCACTTCGCTTTGGAGAGCTTCCACAGCTCCGAGACATCCTCAGGCCGCATGACGCACACGCCGCGTCCGGCCCGGTCGTGCTCGGCGACGATCACGTCGCCGCAGCGCACCGTGACCCGGCCCGCCTCGCCGCTGACGTCGACCCGCATGCCGACCGGTTTCGGCGGCACGCTGTAGCGGCTGCCCCGGTCCAATGCCAGAGAAGGGGCAAGAGGTCGCAGGGTGACTGATCGGACCGAGGGCGGGTCAGATCTCGATGCTCGAAGGCGGGTCAGTTCTGCGCGCGAGTTGACACTGAAGCGCCGCGATCGCCTCCGCAGCGTCCGCCTCGTCGCGGCGAATCGCTTTCACACGCCGCGTGTGCTGGGTTCCCAGATCAGCTTGTGAAGCTGCGTCTGCATGCGGACGGGGAGCCGGTCGGCGAGGATCCATTCCGCGAGCGTTCGCGGATGGAGCGCCGGGCAGCCGAGGATCTCGAGTCCGCGCCGCTGTTCGAACACCGCTGACATCAGCACTGCGGCGCAGCGCCTGTCGAGCTTGTGCTCTTCCATCACCTGTTTTGCCCAGTCGTAGTCGGCGCGATCGGTGATGACGAATTTGATCTCGTCACGGGGCCGCAGGTCATTGAGATTGGTCCACAGGTTCCGGCTGCACTCGCCTGATCCGGGAGTCTTCAGATCAAGGATGCGGATCGAGCGCGGATCACACGGCGCGATGTCGACTGCGCCGGAAGTCTCGATGAGCACCGTCATCGCGCGATCACACAGCGCGGTGATGAGCGTGTGCACGCGCTTCTGCGCCAGCGGCTCACCGCCGGTGATTTCGACGAGCGGACACGCAAACTGGGTCACCTCGTCAATGATCGATTCGATCGTGCGCGGCGAGCCTTCGCGGAAGGCGTACTCCGTGTCGCAGTAGTGACACCGCAGCGGACATCCGGTCAAGCGAACGAAGACGCACGGAAGGCCCGCCCACGTCGACTCACCCTGAATGGAAAAAAAGATCTCATTCAGCCGCAACGACATGGCTCAACTCCGCTCACAACAACAAAGCGCCGAGCGCACCAGAGCGAGTGTGCGCCCGGAGGGCGCTACGGAGAAAGCAAAGGGCTCAACCCGCAGCGGCGGATTCACTCCGCCGCGCCCGCGGCGCCAGAGCGAGTGTGCGCCCGGAGGGCGCTACGGAGCGCTAAAGAAAGCATGCAATGCAATGCCCAGGAGAGGGCTCGAACCTCCAAGGGATGTAACTCCCACCAGCACCTCAAGCTGGCGCGTCTGCCAATTCCGCCACCTGGGCTGCAGGGGCTAAGGTCGAGAAGCATACAAAGACGCGGCCCGCATGCCAAGGGCAACGAGCATCCGATCATGCATTGAAAAGCGGGCCCCGCTGACGACCAAGTCGTGAGCGGGGCCCGCAGAACTGTTACCGGCATTTCTTCGCAATCGTCAGGGATCAGAAGTTCCCGAGGAGGATCGCCAAGTCGGCCGCATTGACGGTGCCGTCGTTGTTGAGGTCGGCCGGACCGTCGCCGCCCCATGCACCGAGCAGAATCGCGAGGTCCGCGGCGTTGACGTTGCCGTCACCATCAAGGTCACCAACGACCGCTTCGGCACAGCTGTAGCCGTTGATGAATACGTCATCGACGCCTGCTTCAACGAGCGAGCCGGCGCCCAAGTCACTCGCGCGCCAACGGACACGCATGTCCGCGGTGGGGGTGACGAAGTCGGAAATTCGGAAACTCTTGAAGACCCATGCGGCCGCATTTTCGGTCACGTTCTCAAGGACCGTCCAGGAGATGCCGCCGTTGTTGGAAATCTCCACCGGCATCGAATCGGAATTCGGTGCAGCACCGGTGTTGTTCGAATACCAGCGCCAGTACGTCACGAACGTCGCATCGCTGCCGATTGCGCTGAATGCCGGAGACATCAGCGTCGTGACGCCTCCATCGATATCAGCCTCGCCGAGCGATCCGCCAGGCGAGCCCTGACCGGTGATGAAGCAATGCGTGCCGAGCACGGTGTGATCCGACTCCGGCTGTGCTGCGGTGCCGTTGGGATCAACCAATTCCCACTCGCCGCTCGTCGCGGTGTCTGAGGGCAGGCCAACCGTCCAGCCCGCTCCGCCCGTTTCAAGTTCGTCTGTAAAGACGAGCGATACTCCACCGGCGGAGATCGCGCTGTACACCGTTGTCGGTGCATTCGCCGGGCTCGAGACGGTGAGATTGGTCGTCGTCTGCGCCTGCAGGTAGAACTGCACGGTGCTCAGGCACACCGTCGACGGGATGGCGACCTGATAGCTGTTGGGCGACGTCTGGGTCATGTTGACCAGCGTGAACGGTCCAGCAGTTCCACTGCGCCAGAAGAACTTGCCGGTGTTCGCCTGCGGAGTTCCCGTCAGGCCAGTGACGGTAACGTCGAGGGTCGTCGTGCCGTTCGGGTTCACGTTTGTGGGAAGGCCGTTGGGGAACGTGAACTTGAGCGCGAGAATCGGCGGCGCCGGGAGGTTGTGCTGTCCGAATGCATCCGCGATCTCTGCGTAGTCAGGCGTTCCATCCGTGATGTCCGCGTTGTCATCGTTGAGCGTCAGATAATCGATCGTGATGTCAGCCTGAATCGACGACGTCGGACCGTGCAGCGGCACCGCATTCACCACGATGCTTGCGAGACGATCGCGGTAGTCGCTCGGGTACTTGTCAAGGAAGTTCTCCCGCAGGTCCCACACGCAGCCGGAGATGAGCTGGCCGCATGCGTGAATTGCATTACCGCAGCTCGAGCATTCGCCGGGCACTTGCTGGCAATTGTTGTCCGCATTGCGGATTCCCGCGTTGCAGTTGTTGTTGAATCCGAAGCCCGTCACCGACTCGTCGGTCACGAGGATGCCGAGGCAATCCGACATGCCTTCGCCGTAGGCGCCTTGACCGCTGCCGCCTGACTGGACGAGATGATGGCCGTACTCGTGATGGACAACCGACCCGAACGCGGTGTTGGCGCAGCCGCCGGCTGCGTGGAAGAAGTTGATTGACGGTCCGTCATAGAACGCGTTGCATGTGCTGTCCAAGTTGGTGTTGATCTGGAACGCAGTCGGACCGAACTGGTTCGCAATCACCGGGTAACTCGGATTGTGCGCCATGATCAGATCACGCGCCACGTTCGCTTCGATGTAGGCGTTGATCTGCGCGCGAACGAGCGCGTCGGTGTTCGGCGCGTTGTGCAGGAAATCGACCGGCGCGCCGGAAAGGAACGTCGTGATGCTCGATACGTCGGTCTGGATGTCATTGACTGTGAAGTACAGGCCGTCGAGCGTCGATGTGGCGGAGTTTGTTCCGGCGCTGACGCCCAGCGCCACAAAGTTGCCGTCAACATCGGTGTACGCGGTCGTCGAGCCAAGGTTGACTGCGGCGTACGGAAGGCCTTCAGCGACCTCTTCGTGACACAGATCGGCACCCGAACCCTGAGTCGCCACTCCCTTCACAGAGCCGACGACATCGATGTTGCAGATCTGGTTTTCCTGGTAGAGGATCTGGCCCGTGAGCGCGTCGACGACATAAAGAAACTTCTTGTATGTCTGCGGTGTGAAGACGAGTCCGCCTTGCGCCATGAACTTGTACGCGAGGCGCGGCTCTGCCGGCTGCTCATCGACACCAGCCCAGATCACCATTTCAGTCGCGGAAATCGTGGGCTTTTCACGAAACTGGTTTTGGACCGCGCGGAGGAGCGGTCCCTGGTTGATTGCGCCAGGGGCCACCGGGCCGCCCCGGAAGTTGGTCGCGAACGCGCCGAGATCCTTTAGCGACGATGTGGCGAGGACCGACGGAAAGCCAGGTTCATTGCGGACGAGAACGCGAATGTCCGAGCGGAACACGGGAACGCCGTTCAGGTGCTGGCACGAGGACACGAGCGTGAACTTGTAACTTTCGGTCACGGGTTCGTAGACGAGCGGCACGACCCGGGCACCGTCGGGGAACGGGCCCATCGGCAGGAGATCAGCGGCATTGACGCCGAAGATTCCGGCCTGGGCATTCAGAAACGCCTCCGCGCTCGCGATGGGCGATGCGCCGCCGGAGAAAGCTTTGCCGTACACGCGGGTGATGTTGCCGCCGCGCACGTTCACCATCGTCCCGGGATTACCGCTGGCGAACGCGTCAACAGCGTTCTGCACGATCGGTGAGAGCTCCAATTCGGCTGGAGCGGCGACGCCGGCTGCAAGAGCAGCGCTGACGGGGACGAGGAGTATCGCCGTCGCGAGGGACGCAGTGGCAACCCACGTTGGGGGCTTGACTGCTCGGCTGAAAATCTGCATCACGTGCAAGTCCTCGAAAGGGAAAGTGAAAGTTCGGAATCGATCAACAGACGGGCTGATCCGATGCCGGAGACAGACGTGTTAGGTCGCGACCTGCGGCCCGCCTCGAGGGGATCGCGGCGGGAGCGCCGCGAAAACCCAGCAGGACAAAAAGCGCAGATCGCAAGAGAAACAGGATCGCCGGCGCCCCCCGCACAAACCGACTCCTCGCCGGCGTCAAAGCCTGAGAGTCGGTACCGTTCTCGGACGGGGTGGAAGGGGCGATGACTCCGTTGTGGAATCGCGAGCCAACGCAAACAGCGTTGGGTTCGAATGTCACGCGGCGATCAAAAAGTACCCGCACACCGTCAGACCGCCGGCGCGTAGGTGCGCTAAAGGTCTTGCACCGATTCTTGCCGAATCTGGAACAATCGCAAGCGGATTCCCGGAACCATCGCTCAGAAGAAAGACTTCTGTCACCTTTCAGCTAGTGCACGCAGGCAAACGAGTGCACTTCAATCAACGAGCGTGGGGCAAAGCCCCCACTTCACCATCTCTTCCGCGAAAGGCTCGCGTTCGAACGCATGACAGGTCACCCCACGGGCAAGCAGACTGGAGGAGCGCGCAAGGGTAATGCGGCCAAGCGCGACGACCCCGTCATCGAGAATCGCAAGGCGCGGCACAACTATGCGATCGGCGAAACGCTCGAGTGCGGAATCGAGCTTCTCGGAACCGAAGTCAAGAGCGTGCGCGCGGGCCTCGTCAGCCTCAATGAGGCGTGGGTGCGCGGCGAACTCACCCCGCTGAGTCTCACACTGATGCAGGTACATATCGGAGAGTACGGGCCAGCCGGGCCGCGGCAGCATCCGGCGACACGGCAGCGCACGCTGCTCGCGCACCGGCGCGAGATCCGCAAACTCACGGAAGAAACCAAGGCTAAGTCGGGCACGATCGTCCCGCTGAAAATGTACTTTGTCCGCGGAAAAGCGAAGGTTCTGATCGGTGTCGGCGTGAGCAAGAGCAACGTGGACAAGCGGCAGGACATGGCGAAGAAAGAGCATCAGCGCGACATGGACCGCGCGGTGTCGCGGAGACGGCCGTGAGCGCTGCGCGGCGCCCGGTCGCGCTCATTACCGGTGCCGGCTCCGGCATCGGGCGCGCGGCGGCACGGATGTTTCATGAACGAAATTTCATGTTGGTCCTCGTCGGGCGCACCGCCGAGAAGCTCGCGGAGACATCGCGCGCGATCGGCGCGGAGGACGCGCTCGTCGTCACGGGTGACATCGCCGATCGAGAGTTCCCCCACGCCTGCATCGATCGTTCCGTGGAACGCTTTGGCCGGCTCGATGTGCTCGTGAACAACGCCGGCGTCGCGCCGCTTGCGACCATTCCCCATACAGACGAGGCGACGCTCGATGCATGCTTTCGAGTCAACACGTTCGGCCCGGCCCTGCTCATCGCACGGGCGTGGCCGACGTTTGTCCGGCAGCGATCCGGCTGCGTGGTCAACGTGTCGACCATCGGCACATCCGATCCGTTCGCAGGCTTCTTCGCGTACGCCGCCAGCAAGTCCGCCCTCGACAGCTTTACGCGTTCGATTGCAAGAGAAGGGCGATCAGCCGGCATCACGGCGTACAGCGTGAATCCCGGAGCGGTCGAGACACCACTGCTGCGCCAGAACTTCGACGAGGCCATGCTCCCGCGCTCGAAGACGATCCCCGCTGACGACGTTGCCCGGATCATCGTGGGGTGCGCGTGCGGTGAGCGCCCCGAGGACAATGGTCGAACAATTCTGCTTCCGAGCGGCCGCTAGCCCGGCAACCGGTCACTGCACGAGCCGGGCGACGTCGTTGTAAAACGTGATCAGGAAGATCGACCCGATCAGCAGGAGACCGACTGCGGTCGCCGCGTTCTGGAACGGAATCGACGGTGGCCGTCCCATGATCTTCTCGTACACGAGGAAGAGGAACAGGCCGCCGTCGACAATCGGTATCGGAAGGAAGTTGATCACTGCGAGATTCACGCTCAGCATCGCGATGAAGAACAGCAGCCACATGAATCCCTGATCGGCGACCTTGACGCCGATGTGAAAGATGCCGACCGGTCCATTCAGATTCTTGATGCCGATTGAGCCGTGCGCGACGCGGTCTATCGTGAGATAGACCTGTAGGATCATCTTCTTCGTCTCGGCGAGGCCCATGCGCACCGCATCGATCGGCCCCGATGCCTTGAGCGTGACGAACTTCGGATCGAAGATCATCGGCGAAATAGGACTTGACCACGTCAGCGCGTGAAGGCGCTCGACATCAGCTGCGGCCAGCGTCAGTGACTTCGTTTCGCGCGGGGCGTCGGCCAGCGGGAGCGCCAGCACGAGCTCCACAGTTGCTCCGGTCTTCGCAGCAGCGGCCTTTGCCGTGGCGGCGCGCAGGGCTTCGCGGAACGTGGTCCAGTCTTCGACCGGTGTGCCGCCAGCGGACACAATCGTCGAGCGCGCGAAGAGATCAAGACCTTGCACAGGAAGCGGAAGTGTCGGGCGTTCGGCGGCCGATTCGCCGGACGTTGAGATGTCGCCGTTCTTCGCGGTCGTGGATGGTCGTGGTCCCAGCGCCTCGTTGACGGGCTGCGCGATGACCGGGATGTCGAGCGCCGCACCGCGCAGAAAGCCCAGTGTTCCGTTCGCGAGGACCTTGGTCTCCAAGGCAACTTCCTGTCCGTCGCGCAGCACGAGGAGCGCAAGGTCGTTTCCAGCAGCGTCCTTGGCGATCCTCCGCAGGTCAAAGAAATTTGGACCGTCGCACGTGCCGGCCCGCAGGATCACATCACCAGCCAAAAGCGTGCCGTGGTTCGGACTGTCCTTCATGACCGTGTCGACGCGGACGAGCGGTGTGATGCCAAACAGGCTATGCAGCGCGGTTTCCTCGCCTCGCACGCTCGAGACGATCAGATCGAGCCGCGCGTCCGGACGCATGGTGAGCGACAGCGGCGTCGGGCGCGACGGGACGCTCCACGTCGTCTCGAAGGAAGCGCCGTCCCCTTTGGTGATGACGTCTTCGAACTCTTCAAATGTCGCAACGGACCGGCCATTGATGGCGAGCAGCGTAGCGCCCGGCTCAAGCCCATTCAGCCCTGTGGCGCGCAGTTGCTGCTCGATGCTGTCGCGGCTGCTGGCGACACTGGTGATGGTGGCGCTCAGCGCGGGCCTCTCACCTAGTTGATACAGCCCAATCTGCGGAACGAGCGCCGGCGCGATCTCGAACTCGAGCGTGGTATCGATGCCGCGCCGGAGTACCGAAATGTGCATCGCATTTCCGGGCCGATTCATCGCCGCGCGCTGCATGACATCGGCGTAGGTTGCGACCGGGTCCCCGTCAATCGCGACGATCGTGTCGCCCGGCTGCAGCCTCTGCGCCGCGCCGGTCAAGCCCGCTGCATCGGCATTCGTCGCGAGTGCATTTCCCGCGGGCGAGCCAGGCTCGGTGCCGCCGATGATGGGAGCGGGGAAACGCACGCCCACTGCAAAGGCGATCAGGAACAGCAGGACGGCAAGGATGAGGTTCATGACCACGCCCGCGCCGACGACCACCATGCGCTTGCCGATCGGTGCGGTTTGATACGAGCGCGGCGCGGAGCTGATCGCACCGGGATTGCCATCTTCCTGTCCGAGCATGCGGACGAAGCCGCCGATCGGAAGAAGACGAAGCGTGTACTCAGTTTCGCCGATGCCTGCGGTCGCGAGTTCCTCGTCACTCATGCTGATGGCATTGCGGCCAAACTTGGCTCTGGTCGCGGGGTCGGTCGATCCGGACCGGCAACCGATACCGCGACGCCAGGAGACGAGCGGCGGCCCCATGCCGATCGAGAATCCTTCGACGCGGATGCCGGCCCAGCGGGCGGCGAGGAAATGTCCGAGTTCGTGCACGAAGATGAGCGCGCCGAAGCCGAACAGGATCAGGAGAAAGTTCGTGCCAGTTGAGAGCATTTCCATGAGCGGGTGTTCTCGGCGATCGTAGGCGGAAGTCAAGGCGGCGAGAGGCAGGAGTCCGCGGGAACCGCTGAAAGCCGGGCCGCGGTCCAGGCTCGGGCTTCACCGTCCGCATCGAGTACGTCATGCAGCGTGGCGACGTCGCGGCGCGGCAATGCTTCGAGCGCTTCGGCGACGAGTTCCGTGATCCGCGGAAACGCAATCTCGTGCCGCAGGAACGCGGCAACGGCGACTTCGTTCGCGGCATTGAACACGGCACCACGCGTGCCGCCTTCGCGGACGACGCGCCCCGCAAGGCGGATCGCCGGGAAGCGTTCGTGATCGACCGGTTCAAACTCAAGCTTGGTGAATGTCGCCCAGTCCATGCGTGCCGAGCAGCCGTCGCGCCGCTCAGGCCATGTAAGCGCGTACTGAATCGGCGTCTTCATGTCCGGCGGCGAGAGCTGCGCGATCACGGAGCCATCGACGTACTCGACGAATGAATGCACGATCGACTGCGGATGAATTACCGCAGTGATTTTCTCCGCAGGCAGGTCAAACAGCCAGCGAGCTTCGATGATCTCAAGCGCCTTGTTCATCATCGACGCGCAGTCGATTGTCACCTTGGGTCCCATCGACCACGTCGGATGATTGAGCGCGTCGTCGACGGTCGCATTTCGTACCCGCTCGCGCGACCACGAGCGGAACGGTCCACCGCTCGCGGTGATGACGAGTTGCCGCACTTCCTGCACCGTGCGGCCGGCGCGGAGGCACTGCGCGATTGCATTGTGCTCGCTGTCCACCGGCAAGAGCTGCACACCGCGCCGCGCGACAGCGGCCATGACGATCGAGCCTGCGGCGACGAGTGTCTCCTTGTTCGCCAGCGCGATATCGCAGCCGCGTTCGATTGCCGCGAGCGTTGCCGGAATGCCCGCGGCACCGACCATCGCACCCATCACGATGTCGCCCGGTTGCGCGCATCGATCGATCAGCGTCAGCGCGGCATCGGGGCCGCGATGGACGGTGCGATCGTGTGGCAGCGCTGCCGTTGCATCGGCGACGGCGATGTACTGCACGTCAAACTCCAGCGCCTGTGTGGCGAGCAGCGCCGCGTTGGCATTGCCGGCAATGCCAACG
>JAWXBD010000071.1:0-12491 GCA_034439815.1 Phycisphaerae bacterium | reverse complement strand
TGCTCTCGGAGCTTTCGCCCAAGCAGCTCACGTTCAATCTCGCCGGCAAGATGGAACAGGCGAACATCACCAGTGCGTTCAACATCGCCGCCGGCGGCGCGCGGCTCGTCGTGACGGGCTCGGGAATTGCAGGCTCCGCGACGATCAATTTGAAGCGCGAGGGTGTGCTAGTCGGGTCCGTGACCATGAACGCCGGCTGGCCGGGGACCGCCGAGATTGTCCTCCTAAGTGGCGCACACACGCTGGAGTTGACGGCGCTTCCCACGTACGAAAGCGTCAACATCTGGTGTGCGGGCTTCTATGGCGCGAGCACCTGCTCTCTCCCCATCAAGCTCGAATTCCAATCGCTCGGTGACTGCAACGGGAACGGCTCTCCGGACGGAATCGACATCGAACGGAGCGCTGCACGACCAGGATGAAAATGGTCTTCCCGACGAGTGCCAAGTCGTACTAGTTCCGCAGGACGTCCCCACGATCGCAAGTGCGATCACGATTGCCCCAGACGGCGCCACGATCATTGTCTCACCCGGAACGTACTTCGAACATCTCGATCTCGCGGGCAAGAAGGTGAAGATCGTTGCTGCACGCGGTGCACCGGTCATCATCGACGGCGGAGGATCGTCGGGCACGCTGCTCAACATCTCCTACGGACAAGGTCCGGAGACGGTGATCCGCGGCCTCACGTTCCGCAACGGAAAGGGCGGATCACCGCTGCCCGAAGTACCGCAGGTGCTCGTTGCAGGCGCCATTCTCGTGAACGAGTCGAGTCCGCTGATCGAAGAATGCATCTTCGAGAACAACTCTTCGCAGTACGGCGGCGCCGTCTACACACGGCTGAGCTCCGCGACGATTCACAACTGCACGTTCATCAACAACTCGGCGACAGACGACAGCGGGGCGCTTCAGGGCTTCAACTCGGCACTCACGATCTCGTCGTGCTCCTTGGCCGGCAATCACGCGGGGCAGCAAGGGGGCGCCACACATCACAGCGCTTCGAGCGCATCATCTGGTGACACGACCATCGTCGACTGCGTGTTCGACGGGAACGGGGCGACGCTGGGCGGCGGCGTGTCGTGGGCGGTCTACGGTGCCCCGCACACCATCAAGATTACAGACAGCGAGTTCACTGCGAACACCGCCGTCGAAGGCGGCGCCATCCGCGCGATACCCGACGTTGCCGGAACGTTGCAGCTCGGCTCGACGCTCTTCTGCGCCAACTCGTCGCCCCAGATTGTCGCGACGAAGTACGTGAACCTCGGTGGCAACACGACCTGCCCCTGCCTCGGCGACTTCAATGGCGACAACACCGTCGGCGCAGGGGACCTGTCCATTCTGCTCGGATTCTGGGGGCCGGTGACTCCCGTAACGCCACCCGGGATCGACCTGAATGGAGACGGTGCGATCACGTCCGCCGATCTTTCCCTCGTCCTCGGTGCGTGGGGGGTGTGCGGATGACGCCCGTGAGACGAGCGTGGGCCGTATGGCGAAATGATTCGTCAAGGAAGAATGCGCAGTGATCGAGAGCAGCCGTCCATCATGAACATGCCCATTACACTGCGCCGATGGACCATCTGAAGCTCTATGACTATCTCACCAAGGCGCGAGAGCGCGTGCTGAACGCCCTCCGGCCGCTCACGCCGGAGCACTACCACCACGAGTTCAACTTCGGCCTGAAGACGATCGCGCGGACGTTGACGCACGTCATGATTTCGGAGTGGTACTACATCGAGCGTTTCACGGGCCGGCATGTGCCACCGTATGTGGAGTGGCCGATCAAGGATGAAACCCCGCCGGAGTTCGGCGTTGTCGAAGCAACGTGGCGCGAGCAGGAACAAGCCACGCGTGCCGCGCTGGCTGCCGAGCGCGACTGGACTCGCACCATCGCGTGGGACTCGTTTCCTGATGACGCGGGCAGGCGATCTCATATCACGGCCACCGTGGGCGACTTGCTGGCGCAGCTCGTCCTTCATGAAGTGCACCATCGCGCGCAGGTCATGGCGATGCTTCGCGGACTCGGCGACGGAGTCGCCCCGTTGCAGGACATCGACTACAACGATCTGATGTACGAGCGACGGCTGCTGACGTGACCCGTTTCAGCCTGGTTCGGCGCGACTTTCAGGCTCCATGAGTCGCTCGTTCACCATGCCGCACTCGGGGCACGGTCCCGCATCCTCGCGCCCCTGCCGCAGGTCGTAGCCGCACCTCCCGCAGACATCCACACCCAGACTTCGCAGCCGACGCCGCAAGAAGCGAGCGACGGCCGGGCGATGGATCCACCAAAACAATGATCCACCACGTCAAGAGGTATGCCCCGACACCGAAGACGGGGGTGTGCGTCCACTATCTCGATCTCTCGCGTCCTTCGCTCGATGCGACGCGGTGCACACGTTCATCACCGACCAACGGCGATATTTCGTTCAGGTGTGGGCAACAGCGACGGAACGCGCCCGCTGCGGCAGTACGAACGAAAATGTCGAGCCTTGTCCCTCCGTGCTCTCCACGTGCACGGTTCCGCCGTGAGCTTCCACGAACGTCTTCACGATTGCGAGTCCGAGTCCTGAACCGCCGTCGGCGCCGGGCTCGGATTCACCCTTGTCGAACACTTTCGGCAGAAACTCGGGCGCGATTCCCGCGCCGTTGTCGCGCACGCGGCAGACCACGCCGGCGAGCCCGTCATCGCGTGCAGAGATCGTGATCTCTCCCCGCGGCGTGTACTTGATGGCGTTGGCGATCAGGTTCTGGAACACGCGGCGCACCAGGCTGGCGTCCGCATGCACAACAAGATCCTCCGGCACCGTGTTGATCATCCGGGTGCTCGACGTGCCGGCAACCGGGTGCAGATCGTGCACCAGCGCCTCCACCAGCGGCCACAGGTCGAAGTCGCGCAGCTGCAGCTTGATGCCAAGCTCCGTTTCGAGATTGGTGTTCTCCTCGAGGACTTTGCCCACAAGCGCCTCGAGCTGCTGCACGCTGCGCCGCACCACCTTGAGCATGCGCGCGGAGACGTCGTTCAGCGGGACTTTCGACTGCTCCGTCTCGATGACCCTCGCCGCCATTGAAATCGCGCACAGCGGCGTGCGCAGATCATGGGCAACGAAGGCGAGATATTCCTCGCGGCGCTGCCGCACTTCCATCGCCCGCTGCGTCGCGTATGTCTCGAGGGCGAGGCCGATCGCCCCGTCCAAGACTCGATTGAGCGTGTGAAACGCCTTGCCCTGCAGCGTCACACCGTTGGCGTCAGCAAGATCATGAACGCAAGCGCGCAGAACATTATATTCCGAGACGACCTCTTCAATATCGAACTCATTCTCAACGCGCTGCAGGCCGTGGGCAGTGGCGCTGCGGCCGCTGAGCGCTTCCGGGATCGTCGGCTCCGCTTGCTCGCGCAGCGCAATCACCAGTTCGTCGAGCAGTCCCGGAATGTGATCGTTGAGGGTCGGGGCGTCCAGCCCGCGCGCCGAAGGGATCTCGCGCACCTGGCGGCGCCAGTCCGACAGCAACGCCTCGCGGTTGCCGTTCACAAGCGCCGCCAGCTTCTCGCGATCGCCGGTTGTCATGATGCGTTGCTGTAATTCCGCACTGGCGAGGCAGTGGTGAGGCAGTGGTGAGGCACGCCACTCCATTGGCCGGTGCGACAGCAATCCTACCGCGCGTCCGAATTCGCGGCCGAGCCAGCCAAGATCGGCAGCGTCAACCGCACCGTCTCCGTCAAGATCGCCAGGGATCACCGATGCGTCGCGGCATCCAACCCAACGCGCCACCGACTGTGTGGGCGCACCGCCGGCTAAGGCGAAGTCTCCACCTGCAGCGATCGCAGGCACTTCCCCTTCGTCAAAGCGCACGAGTGCCCCGACGCTTCCGCTCAAGCCGGGACCGACAGGCGACCATGTCGCGAGCTGGTCGTTCTTGATGAGGCGCAGGCGCACTCGCAGGTGTTTCCAGAACTTCGATCCTCCATCGACGCGAAACGAAAGCGGAACGGACGCTTTCTGCTCTTGGGAAGCGTGTCACCCGCGCTGATGACGCATGTCCGTGAATCGCTCGCTGGCCGTATGGCCATCCTTGAACTCACTCCCCTGCTGATGCCTGAACTCTCGACGGCAGCGGCGAGGAATCGCCACTGGCTCACTGGCGGTTTCCCGGATGGCGGCGTGCTGGTGGCGCGGCAATTCCCGCATTGGCAATTGAACTACGTGAGCCAGCTGGCGCAACGTGATCTTCCGGCATGGGGATTTCCCGCTACCTCGCAGACAACAATGCGCCTGCTGCGCATGCTCGCCGTAAGCGACTCGTGAAGACGCCAAAGCTGTACTGGCGCGACAGCGGTGTGCTTCACGCGCTTCTCGGCACTGCCACGCAGGATGAACTGCTGAACCAACCGTGGGTTGGCGCAAGCTGGGAGGGGTACGTCATTGAACAGATTCTTGGAATACCGCCGTTATGGACACACCATTTCGCACCGCCATTTCGCGCCCCACCATTTCGCGCCCGTAGCGAGCAGCACCGCCGTATCGACAATCGCATCCGGATCAACGATCAATGGCGAATCGTCTTCCGGTGGTCTGACGGCAATGTCCACGCCGTCCGCATTCTTGACTATCACTCGTAGAGCTCAATTTCCATGATCCCCTCCAGTCGAACCCCAACACACCCCGGCGAGATCCTGCGCGAAGAGTTCCTCTCTCCGCTCGGCATCAGTCAAGTCGCGTTCGCGCGGCGCATCGGTGTTCCGTTGCAGCGCGTCAACGAGATCGTGCGCGGGCGCCGCGGTGTTACTTCGGAAACAGCGTGGCTCTTCTCGCAAGCTCTTGGCACCACGCCACAGTTCTGGCTCACGCTGCAAACGAACTTTAATTTGGCGGCTTCACGGCCGCGCAAGGAGATTGCGCGGCTCAGGAAGTCTGCGTAAGCGATGATCGCGGGTTTGCCTGCGCTGATCGCATACAGTCCGCAGAAGAATTGAATCGCGATCACGGGCGTCCCCCTCGTCCGGACGATGGTAACGGACCGAACTTGACGATTTTGCTTGGCGCTTGCAGGAGCTGCTGATCGCGCGCCCGTGCATACGGCGACTCGCTCGCTCGTCTCGCGCGTGCCCTTGCACTGTCTCCGTGTCGCACGCATACCACGACGCAGTCAGCCTTGAGCTCGCGCGACGAGCAGCCGATCGTCTCGATGAACATCCCGAGCGCATAGCACTCGCGCGCGACAACCTGCGCCGCTGGATGGAGCGCAACGCCAGCGCCGCGGGTCTCGTGCGCTGCTACCAAGAGTGGCTCGCGATTCTCGATCGACCGGTCGACGAGATTCAAGCGATCCTGCTCGCCGAGACCGATGAAGGACAGCGATTGCGACAGTCCTCGCCGTTCGCCGGCGTCGTTCCGTTTCGCGAGGTGTGGGCGATCAAGCGTGAGATCCGGGAGCGTATGACAAGCGAGCAAGCCGGTCGCGACGAGAGCGCAGCATGACGCGAGATCAACTTGAGCACATTCTTCGCGCTGCGTTCGGGATCACGGGTGCGCACGAGTTCATTCTCATCGGGTCGCAGGCGCTTCTTGGCGCGGGTTCCAGATGTGCCGGCCGCGCTTCGCGAGTCGATGGAGCTGGACGTCTTCACGCTGCGCTCGCCGGCGGATGCAGATCTCATTGACGGCTCCATTGGCGAGGGCTCGCCCTTTCACATCACGTTCGGCTATTACGCGCACGGCGTCGCGATCGAAACGGCCACGCTGCCCCTGGGATGGAAGGAGCGCCTCGTCCGCGTCCGAACCCCTGCGACCGGAGGCGCGACCGGACTCTGTCTCGAGCCGCATGATCTTGCTGCCTCTAAGCTTGCGGCAGGTCGCGACAAGGATGTCTCGTTCGTCGGCGAGATGCTGAGGCATCGGCTGATCGACACGGCGACCGTTCGAGAGCGGATCGCGCGGCTTGAGGTCGACGTTGATGCGCGGATGCGATGCGAAGCGCGGCTTCAACGCGTGGCGTCGCAGGAGTGAGACCATGAAGCTCCCCTTCCTCCCTTCGCTCGCGGCTCGTGATCGTGCGCGATGATGAGCCGACCATCCGGAGCGAGTGGCCCGCGCACCCGAATTCTCGGCGAGCCCAACGATTCCGCCGGTGAACGTGCAATAGCGTCACGATCGACGCGACGACATGTGGCCGTATTGAGTGGGCCTCAGCCAGCGGCGCGCGAGCGGAACGCACGCGAGGGAGAGCAGACCGAGCAGAACGTTCCCGCCAGGGCCGACGATCAGGCCGGCCGCAACGGCTTCGAGATTGCGCTTGCCACCGAGATTCACGAGGAGAGCCGTGTTCACCGCGACCAGGATCGTGCACGAGATGATCGGAGCGATATAGGCATACATGCCCGATCGGGATCCGCGAACGCGCCTGCCGCACTCGGTGCAGATGGGATCGGACTCGGTTGGATTGGCTGGATGGAGGCAGTGAATGCAACGCACGGGAGTCATGAGATCTGCGCCTTACGGCGCTGAGGCCGTCCCACGACGACCGCAACGACGATCGCAACGATCGGAAGCTGAAGAACAAGCGCGGCAAGCAGCGGCGATAGACGCAGGAAGTCGTGGATTCCCATCGAGACGGAAACGACCACGGCCAGCTGGAGAATTAGGATCGCGACGATGCCCAGAACGAGTCGCCAGGGCTTTCCGCGCCAGGGCTTGCACGGGCGCGAGACTTCGGCGCTGGGTCGGCCGCACTCTGGGCAGGTCACAACTCCGGCCAAGAGATGACCGCAGGAGAGACACTTGCCTGCTCGCGCCCGACGCTGACGACGCACGGTGCCGACCCCGATCCAGACGAGCGCGACGCTACCGCCGTAAAGCAGCGAGTCAGCGGCGAGGCCGAACCACATCGGGTAAAGCGGGATCCATGCGGACCGGGATTCCATGATTCCGCCGCGCCATTCAACGTACGTCTGCGGGGTTTCATTGATGTCGTAGGAGATGTGGCCCCAGAGGCATGGCAAGGGCCAACCTGCAGTGACTCCTGTCGTTTGCATATGGTTCAAATTTGATTCGACGCTCCGAATCGAGTACTGCTGCAATCCGAAGCCGAGGGTTCCTGAGTACGCCCTCATCGCGCCCGCAAGCCGCGGCGGGACATGCCGCGCCTGCACGTCAGTCAACTGGCTCGGTATCGGCGTGGTCTTGTTTCCAAAGTCGAAGTAGTCGGAGTTGATCCACAGTGTGGCGTTCGGATGAGGCGCCAACGCGCAAACCCAAGCGATCGTCAGGCTCGCGAGCAAGCCGATGGCTACGAACAGGAGCAGTCGTCGGACTCGGACGAACACTGGCGGCGGTCCCAAGGAGGGCGAGACGGCGCTACGCGCCATGATGAAGCATGTCGGGGCTCTCGATCTTCCGTCGCTATCCCGCAGGCGAAGCTGGTCGGCGCCCTGATTCGCTTCGATGATGGAGCGAATGCCAAGCCATCTGCGCCCGCCGCCCGCCGCCCGCGCCGACGACTAACCAGGTGCGACTGGGCAATCGTTTGCCCGATCGGATCCGCAGCCCTCACCCCAACGGCATCAGCGGCCGCAGCTCCTTCGCGCGCCACACCATCGGCAGTTCGACGGAGAACGTCGCGCCCTTGCCGGGCTTCGACACAAGCGACACCGTCGCGCCGAGCAGCTCCGCCAGCTCGCGGCAGATCGCGAGACCGAGTCCCGTTCCGGAGTGCTGTCGCGTGTGACTCGCGTCGATCTGGCGGAACTTCTCGAAGATCGTGTCCTGCATGTCTTCGGGAATACCGGGGCCTTCATCGATCACACCGAGGCGCAGGCCGGGCGATCCGTCGCTACGCACGCTGCGGCCGGCGAACACGATGACCGTGCTTCCTTCGGGGGAAAACTTAATAGCGTTCGAAAGAAAGTTATAAAGAATCTGCTGAATCTTGCCCGCGTCCGTGTCGATCGTCGGCAGCTCTTCATCGACGCGCTCGATGAGCGAGATCCGCCTGCTCTCCGACTGCGGGCGCATCACCGTGAGCAATCCCTCGACCAGATCGCTGATGCTCGTCGGCGCAATCGTCAGTTCGACACGACCTGCTTCGATCTTCGCCATCTGCAGCAACTCGTTGATCATGTCGAGCAGCGAGCGGCCACTGCGCAAAATGTTGCCGATGTAGCGCAGACGCTTCGGATCGGCGCCGTGATCCTCCTTCGCGATTTCATCCAGCAGTTCAGCGAAGCCGATGATCGAGTTGAGCGGCGTGCGCAGCTCATGGCTCACGTTCGCAAGAAACTCGCTCTTCAGGCGATTGGACTCGTACAGCCCGATGTTGGCCTGCGCGAGTTCCGTGACCTTCAGATCCAGCGTCTCATTCATCGCCCGCAGCCGCTGATGACCCGCGAGGATGTCGTCGAGCATCGCGTTGAACGTCTCGCTCAGCCGCTGAAAGTCGTCGCCGGTGCGAATGTTGGCGCGGATCGCGAGATCGCCGCGTTCTACTTTCTCGGCGGCTTCCGTCAAACGCCGCACGGGCCGCAGCACGAGCCGGTGCAGTACCACGCTGAAGAAGATGATCGCGAGCGCGCTGGCGACAGCGCCGCTGATGATGATCGAGACGCGGTTATCTTGAAGCTGCGCTTCGGCAAACGGACTCGTGCGGTCGATGATCAACACCGCGCGGAGCGTGTCGCCGTCGAGTCCTGCGGGCGCCGCACCGAAATTCATGAAGGCGCGGTCCTGAATGACGCGCCAGTCCTTCTCGCGCAGCGCTCGGAAATAGCGATACAGCGGATCGCCCGTCGCGCTCTCAAGCACGCGGAACTCGTCGATGACGGACGAATCCTGATCAAAGCGGCCGATCGCTTCGACCAGCGCCTGATCCGCCTCGATCTCCGGAACCACGTCGGCGACTTTCACGATCTTCATCGGGATCGGAATGCCTTCCGAACGTCCGAGCGAGAACCCGTTCTCAAACCAGGTTTCCGCGAGCTGTCGCGACACTTCGAGCTGACTCTGGTCGACGAGCGTCTTGGTGCGAATCCAAGGAACGCTCAGTGCGGCGAAGACCAGCGCCACCACCGCGCCGCCGAAGTACACGCGGCTCTTGCTCGCGAGCGAGACTTTGGGCTTGCGGCGCGGATAGGCGGGCGGAGTCTGATCGCGGGCGGAAATGTCGCGGGCTGACCTTGCCATGCGGGGTGTCGGCGGAGTGGCCGTTCTGGAGATTGCGCTCGGGCTTTGTGGGCATGGTACGGGACCGTTACGCTTTCCTCTCCATGCGACGCGAAGGCACCGATCCCAACAACGTGCAGATGGCTGATGTTCTCTGTGACTTCTGTCACCGGTCGTGGACCGACGACCTGCCGCTCATCGAAGGGCACCACGGCAGCTGCGTGTGCGGCTTCTGCGTCACCGCGGCGTATCGCTCCGTGTCGCTCGACGAGAAGGACGACGGAATTGCCGGCTACACCTGCACGATGTGCCTGGAGCAGCGGTCGGACCCCTGCTACCGAAGTGCTGATCATCCGGACGCGTTCATCTGCCGACGCTGCATCAAACTCGCCGCAACCGCGCTGGAGAAGGACGACGCGTCGGGCTGGCGACGGCCCATGTGACCGGCGGGCGCGTCGGCGCTGCGACTTTTCCGACGCGATGGACGGCGGTCCGACGGCGCATGTCCTTGCAGCGATCTCGACGGCAGCGATCAAGTCGGCGCGTGGACGCCGTAGAACGCCTCAGCATGAAACGCTACGCTGCGCGGCGATGTCCGACGCTCCATGCATCGCAGCGGTGATCGCCACATTCGCCGCGCACAAGTCATTCGCTGAACGCGCGATCATGCAGCTGCCGGACCAGGCGCTGCGCACGCCGCTCGACACCAACACGAATTCCATCGCTGTCATCATGAAGCACATCGCGGGCAGCCTGCGCTCGCGATGGACCGATGTCCTGACGACCGACGGCGAGAAGCCGTGGCGCGATCGGAACGGCGAGTTTGTCGACACGTATGCGCCGCGCGATGAACTCATGCAGGACTGGGCGAGCGGATGGACGGTCCTGTATGACTCGCTCGAGGCGATCACCGAGGTCGATCTCGCGCGCACCGTCACGGTGCGCGGCGAGCCGCACACCCTGCTGCTCGCCTTGGAACGGTCGCTCGGACACACGTGCTACCACGTCGGGCAGATCGTGCTGATCGCGCGGGTTCTGGTCGATCACGCTCGCTCCAAGGGAGCGTCCCGGCGCGCGGTGGAAGCGAAGCGAGCGCTGAGCAGCGTGACGGAAGCGGCTTTCGCCAAGAATCTTGATGGAATCCCGGCACTCGACCATGCGCTCGAGCGCTTGGAGGGAGTGGAGGTCAGTGCGGCCCAGATTGTCCGGCTTCGCTTCGAATGGGTGTTTGGTCGTGCGTGGTTGCTCGACGCACTCCAAGACGAACCGTCCGATGAACGGAACGAGGAAGGTGCGCCGTGAGCAAAGAGTCGTCCGACAACCAGCACCACGAGCGTGTGAAGGCTGTCTTCCTCGAGGCGCAGGACCTTGCACCGCACGATCGGGCGGAGTTCATTCAGACGGCGTGCGGCGACGATCGCGAAGTGCTGCGTCGCGTTCGGGCGCTCTTTGCTGCGCTCGATGAAGAATCGGCGTCACCCGGCTTCATGCAACGCCCGACGGTCGGACCACCCCATCACGACGCAACGTCAGTGCATGCCCCGCCGGACGATCCGACGACGATGCCGAGCGATCCGGCGGCGCCGTTCGCCGAGCGCCCCGGCACGGTCATCGCCGGATACAAACTGCTGCAACAGATCGGCGAAGGCGGCTTCGGTTCCGGGTTCATGGCCGAGCAAAGTCGTCCGGTCCAGCGCAAGGTCTCGCTCAAGATCATCAAGCTGGGAATGGACACGAAGCACGTGGTCGCGCGCTTCGAGCAGGAGCGGCAGGCGCTCACGCTCATGGATCACGCGAACATCGCGAAGGTGCTCGATGCCGGCGCGACTTCAACGGGTCGACCGTACTTCGTGATGGAGCTCTGCAAAGGTGATCCGATCACCACGTACTGCGACGCCAACAATCTCACGATCGGCGAGCGCCTCACGCTGTTCGAGCAGGTGTGCAATGCAGTGCAGCATGCGCATCACAAGGGTGTGATTCATCGCGACATCAAGCCGAGCAATGTTCTCGTGTCGACGCAGGACGGACGGCCGTTCGCGAAGGTCATTGACTTCGGCATCGCGAAGGCGATAAACAGCCGGCTGACCGAGAAGACGCTGTTCACCGAGCATCGCCAGTTCATCGGCACGCCCGAGTACATGAGTCCCGAGCAGTCGGAAGGTTCGCTGGATGTCGATACACGGTCCGATGTGTACTCGCTGGGCGTTCTGCTGTACGAACTGCTCACCGGCGCGACGCCGTTTGACAGCGCGCGGCTTCGTTCCGCGGCCTACGCCGAGATCCAGCGGATCATTCGTGAAGTGGAGCCGCCTGCGCCGAGCACGCGGCTGAGCCAGTCGCGGGGGCTGCTGGCCGCCGCTGCAGCGCATCGTCGCAGCGAACCGAGCAAGCTCGGGACGATCATCCGCGGCGAGCTGGACTGGATCGTCATGAAGGCGCTCGACAAGGATCTGGCGCGGCGCTCCGAAACCCCGAATGACCTCGCGGTCGATGTGCAGCGCTATCTCGACGGCGAAGCCGTCCGTGCGGCACCGCCGAGCACCGCCTACCGCCTCCGCACGTTCGTCCGGCGCCATCGCGGACCGGTCATCGCGAGCATGCTGCTTGGTGCAACGCTGCTGCTCGGCATCATCGGCACGAGTATCGGACTGGTCCGCGCGGAGCGCGAGCGGAACGCCGCGCAGGCAAGCCAGCGTGAAGCGGAGACGATCACAACCTTCTTGTCTGAAATGCTTGCCGCTGTTTCGCCCGAGGAACGCGGCCGCACCGTCTCCATGCGCGCGGTGCTCGATGAAGCATCGGGGCGCATCACGACTCGTCTTGAGGGGCTGCCGAGCGCGGAAGCGCGGCTGCGCCGAACAATCGCGCAGGCCTATCGCGGTCTGGGCGAACTCGAGAGCGCCAACGATCACCTGGAAGCAGCTCTCTACATCCGCCGGCGGGAGTTGGGCGAGCGCCATCCGGACACGGTGACGGCGCTCGCGGATCTCGCGGGATTCCGGCAGGAGCAAGGGCGATACGACGAGGCCGAGCGACTTGCGAAGGAAGCGTTGGCGGCGTGGACCGGGGACGAGGCGCATCTCATCCCGCTCGGGATCCGCAACAATCTCGCGCAGACCTACGTCCGGCAGGGACTGTTGCCGGAAGCGATCGTCCAGCAGCGCGCCACAGTCGAGGGAATGCGCCGGACGCTCGGGGCAACAGCCGAAGAGACGCTCGGCTCGACAGTGAACCTCGCCACGATGCTCTTATACGGGCCGCAGTTGATCCGTGCGCTCGTGGTGCGATCTCTGTCGGGAGCTGCCGCTGCTGGCGTGAACGCCTCGCGCGAAGGTCAACTGTGAT
>JAWXBD010000070.1:0-7809 GCA_034439815.1 Phycisphaerae bacterium | reverse complement strand
GCGGATCTGGCCCGCGTCTCTTCCGCCGGGGCCAAGCGCCGACGGGGCTTGATCTGCATCCGGGCCGGTCGGCTACCCACACGAAAGCCGGAAGCGCCCCTTCCGCAACGGTGCCGGGGGATCGACCCTACCCGAGGTCCCGGCCGTGAAGGTGGCCGGCGCTATCTTGATCAACAACGCGAGTCCGCTGATCGAAGATTGCGTTTTCGAGAACAACACGTCTCAGTACGGTGGCGCGATATACGCACGAATCAGTTCAGCCACCATCCACAACTGTAGTTTCGTAAACAATTCGGCTCTATACGACGGGGGCGCCGTGCAAGGCCTGAATTCGGGACTCACGCTTTCATCGTGTGACTTCATCGAGAACCACGCTGGAAATCGCGGCGGTGCAGCCCATCAGAGTTCGTTGAACGCCTTGCCTAGCGAAACGGTCGTGGGATGCCTCTTTCAAGGGAACGATGCCGTCCAGGGCGGTGCGCTGTCGTACTACATCACTTCGGGGGCGCACAAGATCTCGATACTGGAGTCCGAGTTCTCGGCGAATGAGTCACCCGATGGTGGCGCCATTTGGACCAACCTCGTAAACGGCGTCGTTTCGATCGGCAGCACGACGATCTGCGGAAACGCACCACCACAAATTGTGAGTGGGTCGTGGATCGACTTGGGGGAGAACGCGATCTTCTGCGACTCAGACTTCGATTGCTCCGGTGGCGTCGGCGCCGAAGACCTTGCAGTGTTGCTTGGGTGTTGGGGTATCGGCGGCTGCGATCTCAATGGCGATGGCGTCGTCGGATCCGCAGACCTCGCGATTCTGCTCGGTGACTGGGGGCCCTGCTGACCTGCGAGCGGTCCGAACGCACGTCGGTTCCCTCGTCCCGAAGTGAAGCGGCGGGTGCCTGCTCATCGCTGGTCGGGGGACCCTCGCCGCCGATCGCTCCAGCGTTGCTGATGTCCCGTGCGGTGACTCAGGCCCGCGCCCCCACCAGCGCCGCCGCGGCCTTCAGCCCGCTCACCGCGTCGCGCGCGAAACCGTCTGCGCCGACGATCTGCCAGAGGTCGTCGACGATGTGGAACGGAGCGCCGCCGACGAGGATCGGAATGCTGCCGCACGTCGGATGCTGGCGGATCGCCGTGATGAAATCGGCGACGGCGCGCACGGAAAGCGTTGTACTCGCGCTCACCGCGAGGAGGTCAAACGACGGCTGCTGATGCTCATCCGTCAGCGCGCCGAGGATCTCGCAGGTCGGCATGTTGGCGCCGAGATACTCCGTCCTCCAGCCTTCCATCTCGAACAAGTCCGAGACCATTCGGATGCCGAGGTCGTGCAGATCACCGCCCACCGACATCGCGAGAATCCGTTGACCGTTCGCAGGCTTGCGCAGCATGCGGGCGCGCAGCTGCGCCATGATCATCTGCGTCGCGGCGGTGCAGTAATGCTCGTCGGCCACACTCGCCTCCTGAAGATGCCACATGCGGCCGATCTCGGCGAGCGCCGGCGTGATCACTGTTTCGTAGATCTCCGGAATCGTTCGACCTTCGCGCGCCGCTTCGAAGACGAGATTCGCGGCTTCGTGCTGGTTCCGCTGCAGCAGATGCAGCAGATACAGTCGAGCGAGCGATGAATTCGGAAGATCCCGCGCGATAAGGCTCGCACCGGACGGGCACGGACCACTCGATGTCGATTGCAGCGCCTGGATCGCGCTGTCGATAATGCGGACCGACAAGGTAGCCAGGTCGGCAGGAAGTTCGAGGGAACAGACCTCGCGCATGCAGTCCAGGCTGCGCTTGAGATCGGTGTCATTCACCTCGCGCGCGACAAACGCGGCGCGCGACCAGAGCGCATTCTGAACGAAGAGGGCTGGACGATCGGTCGCGACCGCCTCGGCAAGATGCTGAATACGGACGCGGATTTCTGCCTTCCACATCTTCGCGCCGTCTTGGCCGTACCGGTCGGCCATCGACGGATCCTGGCCGAAATGGAGCTCGGCGATCCATTCCGCCAACGGACGCGCCACCGCGTCAAGGGAATGAGCTCGCTGGCGATCGACGGCGTTCATGAGGGCGAACTTCGGGAAGCGCTCCGCGGCGGATTCAGCGGAGATGCAAAGGCGGCGCTTCAGCGATCAGGGTATCCCCCCGCTCGGCGCCTGTGTGCAGTGTGTCCGAAAACCTCTGTCGTTACACCGCCGCGGAAAGCCCAAGCTCGGCCAGACATCCCGACGGCCGCCCCGTGATCCGCGCGTGCCGCAGCAGGTACTTCATCACCACGATCATGACGGTCGCGTGCGACCACGTGAGCGGACTGACCGAAATGGCGGCCCCGGTATACGGATCGAACTGCTCGGCCAGGACGCCGGATGCGAGGGCCCGCGTGAGCACCCAATCCATGTACGGAATCGCTTCGCGGAGTTCGTCCTCCGTGCTGGCCCTTTCAATCAGCCATTGTGCGTACCACAGCGTGCAGATCGCCCACGGGTTGCCCGGAACATCCTGGGTGTTCTGCCGCTCGACCTGGTGGTAGTAGTCCTGTTCGTAACGGGCGATGCCGCCCACGCCGGTCTTGACCCAGAGCCGGTCGCGGAGCTGCTCCATGTGACTGACGACCTTGGGGTCGGACGCGGGCAGCGCGCCGAACGCGAACAGCGAGTACGCCGACGCGTCGATCGTCATGTCAAGCTTGTAGGTGCCATCGGACTGCGGAGTCGCTGTGCGCGCGAAGCGCCTGCTCTCCGAATCCCACATGTGGCGGATCATCGCACCGCGCATGCGGTCGGCACCTTCGTTGAACTCGGCGGCTCGATCGAACGCACCCATGTCATGCGCGAACGCTGCTGCGCTCTTGAGCGCGCCGATGGTCGACGCCACCGTGAACAGATGAACACCGCGTCGCTCCTCCCACAGATCCCATGACGGCTGCGGAAGGCCGTGATGATCGCGGTAGCGCAGCGTCCACTGCGCGGGTTCGATGATGAGCGAGTTGTAGACATCCTTCACAAACTCGACGTCGCGAAATACTTGGAAGTGCCTGCGCAGCGACCACATGACCAGCGATGTCTCGTCCTGCTGAATCGGCAGCACTTTCTGACCGTCGAGCATCCACGGATGCCAGCTCGAGGCGAGCGTTCCCGTCGGGTGATACTTGTGCAGGAAGTAACCTTCCTTGCCGATCACCTTGGCGCAGAACCGGAAGAAGTTCCGCGAGAGTTCGCTGTGCCCGGCAAGAACGAGCGCATACGCCACGAGCGCGCCGTCGCGCGGCCACATGTAGGAGTACGTGTCGCCGGCGAAGTGCGTGATGTCGTGATCGTTGGCCGCGATGATGGCGCCGCCGTTGTCGATCTGCGTGCGCAGAATGAGCTGGCTGCGCAGGTACATATCGCGAATCCGCTCGGGAAGCGGCGAGTAATCCACCGGTTCCTTGCAAGCCCACAGTCTCCAGTACGCTTCCGTGCGATCGATCATGCGCTGCGGCGTCTTCTCGCGCACCTTCTCGTTGAGCGCCTTCACTGTTGCGTAGTCATGACCGGCGGCGAGCCAGTACCAGCAGCTCGCGCTGCCATACGGCGCCACGGACACGGTCAGTCCAACGGTGGAATCCACGGAGCCCTGCGCGATCGCGTGACGGGACAGCAGACCGTCTTCAGCGTCGCGCCATGTGCCTTGGGCGTCGCCGATGCGCTTCTGGCCTGTCGCCCAATGTTCGATGCCGAAGCGCCGCGTGTCACAGCCATTGATCAGGAAGTACGTGGTGTCCTTGTAGTGGATCAGTCCGCCGGTCGTCGGGTCGTAGTTGACCGTGTCACCGACCGGCGACTCCTGCACCGACAGATCGTGATGAAAGAAAAGCCGCACGTCGCGCGGGCGGCCGAACAGATCAGTGACCGTCACCTTGCGGAAATGGACGGGACTCCAGTAGTCGACGGCGTCATTGCAGAGGAGTTCAATGCCGAGCTTCTCATGCCGCAGGCGAACCTCGGTGATGAGCGTCTCGGTCTTGTAGCGAAGATCGCGTGTCCAGCCAGCGTCATCGACCCACGCGAACTCGCCGTCGACCCAGACACCGAATCGCTGCGGATGGCCGCAGGTGTGATTCGGCATGCCGACGCGCGGCCAGTACAGGTCGCGCATGCGATACAGGTCGTCGAAGGCGACGAGCATTTCTCCGTTGCCGACGGGGATATTTCGGGGCATGCAATGGGCTCAGACCAAGGGAACCGGGGCGAGTTGGAGTAGGCGGCGTTCAGGCCGCGGTTTCGTCGTTCGACGATCCGCCCATCGCCTGGAGTCGATCGCGGACGTCGCCGATCGACTTCATTCGGATTCCGAAGTGCTCGCCAACCTTGACGGCGGTTCCGGTCCCGATCACCTTGTTGTTGACCAGGATTTCAAAGTCCTCGCCAACGATGCGGGGGAGCTCGATGATCGCGCCGTAGTTGAGGGCGATCACGTCGGATAGTGGCATGGACGTTTCCGCAATCTGCACGATGACCGGCACTTCGAGCCGGAGAATCGAGTTCAGGTCAGCGGGCATGCGGGACATATCGGCAACAGGGCCGTGGCGCATGAAGCTGCGCGGGAAAACTTCGCGGCGGTGCCCGGGGCTGGTTCTCAGACCCTCTTGAAGATCAGGCTGACGTTGTGTCCGCCGAAGCCGAAGGTGTTGTTGAGGGCGTATTCCACCTTCCGCTCCTTCGCTTTCAACGGCACAAAGTCGAGATCGAACCCTTCGTCCGGGTGATCGAGGTTGATCGTGGGAGGGAGGATGCCTTCCTTCAAGGCCATGATGGTCGCAACGCTCTCGATGCCGCCGGCGGCGCCGAGACAGTGACCGGTCATTGACTTGGTCGAACTCATCGCCAGCTGGCCGGAGCTCGCCTTGGCTCGATCGCCAAACAGCCGCCGCACTGCGGCGACCTCGGCGGCGTCCCCCAACGGAGTCGACGTCCCATGGGCGTTGATGTACCCAATCTGCTCGAGATTGACTTCAGCGTCCTTGAGCGCCATCTGCATCGCGCGGAATGCTCCGGCGCCATGTTCGTCGGGAGCGGCGATGTGATACGCGTCGCCGCACACTCCAAATCCCAGAATCTCACCGTAGATCTTCGCCCCACGGGCCTTGGCGTGCTCGTACTCCTCGAGGACGAGCACCGCTGCGCCTTCGGCGAGCACGAAGCCGTCGCGGTCGCGATCGAAGGGGCGTGACGCCTTTTCGGGCGCGTCGTTGCGAGTCGACAGCGCCTTCATCGCGGCAAAACTGCCGATGCAGAGCGGACCGACGGCCGCTTCCGAGCCGCCCGCCAAAATCACGTCGGCATCGCCCCGCTGAATGAAGTGAAATGCGTGACCGATCGAGTGGCCGGACGTGGCGCACGCCGTCGCGGTCGCCGTGTTCACGCCCTTCAGATTGTGACGGATCGAGACGTTGCCGGCACACGCGTTCACCATGAGCCGGGGAACGGTGAACGGCGAGATCCGCCTTGGCCCCGTCTTCATCAGCTTCGTGTGGCCTTCTTCGATCGTCAGAATGCCGCCGATACCGCTGCCGATCGCGACCCCACGGCGGTAGGGATCGCCTTCGCTGAAGTTGATCCCGCAGTCGTTCGCAGCTTCTTCGGCCGCGCCCATGCCAAGCAGGCAAAAGCGGTCCATGCGCTTCTGTTCACGACCATCGACGCACGCGCAGTCCCAGTTCCGAACTTCGCCCGCGAAGCGGACCGTCCAGTCCATCGTCTGCTCGAAGGCGCCGATCGGCGCAATGCCAGACGTGCCGGCCTTCATCGCCTCCCACATGGCCGGGGCGGAAAGTCCGATGTCGGACACGGCGCCAAGGCCAGTCACAACCACGCGGCGAAGCTGCAGCGTCCTCATTGCGGCTTAGGCGGTGTTCTTGTTGAGGTTCGCTTTGATGAAGTCGATCGCCTGACCCACGGTGTGGATCTTCTCGGCCTGATCGTCGGGAATCGAGGTGTCAAACTCGTCCTCGAACTCCATCACGAGCTCGACGGTGTCGAGACTGTCGGCATTCAGGTCGTTGGTGAAGCTCGTCTCGCGCGTGATCTCGCCGCGGTCAACGCCCATTTGCTCGGCAACAATATCGATCACCTTGGCTTCAATCTCAGCTTCGGTCACGGCAGCATCTCCGGGTATGAGGCCCGCGCGAAGGCGAAGCCAGAGGGGAGCGGGGGATGATAGCGGAAACGGACGAAATCGGACACTGCGCCGACGAGTCGGGTGTTGGACCGCTGCGGATCAGATGGACAGTCCGCCGTCCACGACGATGACTTGGCCTGTCAGGTAGCCCGCCTCGTCGGAACTCATGTAGCTGACTGCAGCAGCGATGTCGTCACCCTGACCGATACGACGCGCAGGAATCTGCGGCAGAATCTGCTCTTTGATCACTCCTGCAAGTGCCGCCGTCATGTCGGTCTCAATGAAGCCCGGCGCGACGACGTTCGCAGTGATGCCTTTCGCGCCGAGTTCCTTGGCGATCGTCTTGGTGAGGCCGATGAGGCCCGCTTTCGCCGCGGCGTAGTTCGCCTGACCGGCATTGCCCGTGATGCCCGACACGCTGCCGACATTGATGATACGGCCGAACTTTCCCCGCATCATGGGGCGTGCGGCGCTGCGACAGGCAATGAAGGCGGAGCGAAGATTGATGCGGAGCACGTCGTCAAAGTCTTCATCGGACATGCGCAGAATCAGACCGTCCTTGGTCACGCCGGCGTTGTTCACGAGGATGTCGAGTCGCCCGTGGGTTTCCGTGACCGCTTCGATCATCGCGGCCAGCGCGGCGCCGTCGCCAACGTCGCACGGATGCACTTCGATCGAACCCCCGGCGGCCTGTACCTCGGCTGCAAGCTCCTCGAGGGCAGGCAGTGAGCGGGCGACGCCGACGACATGGCGACCGTCGCGCGCCAGTCGCTTGGATATGGCGCGACCGATTCCTTTGCTGGCACCTGTGACGATGGCTACGCGACGATCGATGGTGAAATCCTCCGAAGTGGCGCGGACTGCTGTAGCCCCCGAGGCGTGAAAAAAACCCGCCCAAGCATGAACTTGGGCGGGCGAGATTGTAGCGGTTGGCCGGAAGGCAGCTGTCGGCTGCGAAGTGTGTACTGCGTCGTGCGGCCCGTTTACCTCGCGTGACTCACTTAAATCCGGGACCCTTCGGCGCCTTGACCGGGTTGCTGGTCGGCTTGCGCTTGCCGGGCGATCCGCCCGGGATTCCGTCGCCGCCGCCTGGATCGTCACCTGCTGGTGCAATCCCTCCACCACCTGTGTCGGAGGGCTCCTCCTTGTCGGTGAAGTCAGTCTGCGGAATTGTCACCTCTTCGTCGGGCAGCATGGCGATCTCGAGGTCTCGTGCCCAGAGTCCGAACCAGGTCGTGATCCAGTCATCGCCGGACAGAAGCGTCATCACATTCGGCGGCGTCGCGACTGCTTCGAACTCCGGCGTTCCGGCCGCGATCTCATACGACCAGAGCTGGGGCTCGAAGTGATTGGCCACGTGGAAAATCGCCAAGACACACGAGTCATTATTCGGCGCCTTGCCGCAGCGAAGGTCGATGCGCGAGACGTCTTCAGTCGCCTGGGCCCAGCCGCCGTTCTCAACGAGCTTGTCGAGCTCGACCTGATCCGGCGCGGACAGCATGCCCTTCAGGCGAGAGCTGTCGCCGCGGGCGAATGCGTCAAACGCGCTGAGCACGGCGATGCGTTCGGGATCGGTGATCGGGGCCTTGGCCTCGGGCAGGTTGACGCGGGGGTCAATGTTGAGCTGCGTCATCAGGTCCGCGATCTTCGTTACCT
>JAWXBD010000069.1:0-13229 GCA_034439815.1 Phycisphaerae bacterium | reverse complement strand
GCGCTCGCGTGCGGCGTCACGGCGCGCCGGTCGCCGTCAGAGCGCGACGCTGGCGGAGTTTTCTGCGCGCTTCATACTTGATGAATAATCCGGGATAGCGCCCTGCGCACGCTCTCCCCGAACGTACGTCAAGGCATTCATATCCTCAAAATCGTTCAGGCCATCGATCACTACACGCTGCAGGGACGCACCGTGGAAGAGTCGCTGCAAGCCCTGGCTGCTGACGGTGAGCAGTTCGAGCCGGAGATCGTCGCTGCGGTGCTCCGCGTTCCCCGAGCGGAGTTCAGTGAGTGCGCGACGTCGGTCGTCCGGCTCGCCCATGTTGCCAGTCTCAAGATTGGCTGGTTCCTGGAAGAGGATCTCCGGACGCCGGAAGGGGAACTGCTGCTGAAGAGCGGGCACGAGGTGACGCAGACGCTCGTCGACAGTCTTCCAAACTACGCGCGCCGCCACTTGCTGCCAGAAACCGCGAGGGTCCGAATTCCCCTCCCCAACGCTCAGGCCGCCTGACCCCGCGGACGGCAACGGTGGGCTGCGACCGTTCGGATTCCACTTTCCGGTTTCCGCGGCATTGAAAGCGACATCTTGGGCAGCCCAGCGCTCGCGACCGAGGGTACGCTGGGCCTGTCCATTGGTCGGCGTGCACCGTTTCCGCGCAGGCCGTGCTGGACACTGGAGCACTTCATGGCCCGACCGCGTTTCCGTGCCCGCTTCGCTTCGCATGGCCTCGTGATCATTGCAGCGGCAGTGAGCGGCGCCCTCTTCGCGGCGACCATCGCTGACGCCGCAATCGCTCCTCCCTCGCGCGAGGAGATCCGCAGCCGAGTCAAGGAGTTCTACAAGGCGTACGAAACGCTTCCGCCGATCGAGGGGCAGCCGACACCCGAGCAGATGGAAGCGATTCAGAAGGTGCTCGCCGAAGCCGCGGCGAAGGGACTCGAAGGAATTTCGCTTGACGAACTCGACGCCAATGCGCGGCGCGAGCTCGCTCCAATCCTGCAATCCTCGCCGGAAGCGCGGGAGCAGGTCCGCTCGGCGCTACAGAAGACCGCCGCCAAACCGGATGGCGACGGATTCGCCGCCGCCGTCGAACTCGTCGAGTTTTCTGATCCGATGGCGGGTCCGCCGGTCGACGCCATCGTGGCGGCGCTCGATCACCCCGGCGCGCTGCAGGGGTTCGCCGAAGGCAAGGGACGAAATCTGCCGTTCATGCTCGATGCAATTCCCGAGGAAACGCTGAAGTCCAAGGGCACACGCATCGCGGCGCTCGCCAACGCCATCAATGATCAGTCATCGAACGAATCGTTCATGGCCACGCCTGCGCTCGCCAAAATGCTCGCGAACGCGCTGCCGAAAGCGGAATTCGAAACGATCCGCGCGTCGCTGGCGAACCGCGCCGCAAGCCGCGCCGCAGCCGCCACCAGCGACGACGAGAAGAAGATGCTCAATCGCGTCGCCCGGCGCCTGAACGGCGCGGCATTGAAGGGTGAGCTCATCGGTCACACGGTGCCCGCGATGAACGTCACGTGGCTCCGGCCCGGAGAAAACATCACTGCGTGGAAGTCGCTCAGCGATCTGAAGGGCAAGGTCGTGGTGCTTGACTTCTGGGCGACGTGGTGCGGCCCGTGCGTCGCCAGCTTCCCGCAGGTGAAGGAGCTTCGCGCGGAGTATTCGCCGAACGATGTGGAGATCGTCGGCCTGACGAGTCTGCAGGGACGTGTGTTTCACCCCGGAAGGCCGCCGGTCGACTGCAAGGACGATCCAGCGAAAGAACAGGCGGAACTCGAGATCTTCTGCAAGGACCAGGGCGTCACGTGGACCATCGCCATGACCGAGGAGGATGTCTTCAATCCCGATTTCGGCATCGACGGCATTCCGTTTGTCGCGATCGTGGGACGAGATGGCAAGGTCGTGAAAGCAGGACTGCATCCGATGAATCACGCCGAAATCAAGGCTGCGATCGACGAGGGACTGAAGGGCTCAGCTGACGCCGCGCGCACCAACGCGACGGAATCAGGCAAGTGACGACCTTCCTTCGCGCGGGGGGAGGCACCACGTCTCAAGCCAGGGGCTGCGCATGCTCATCAGCACATTGACCGTTGCTTCGTTGTCGACCAGCATTGCGAGCATGACGCTTGCGACCACGTCCGACGCGCCGCACATCATCACGCACTCGATGCCGGCAGCGACCGGGTTTGCACCGTCCGCTGGCGAGCGCGCTTTTTCTGTCAGCGGTGTGTGGTGCAACGTGGGCGGCGCGACGGCGGTCTGGAATCCCTCTACCCCGAACCACCCGGTGACGGCGACCAATCTCTACCGCGTCGAGGGCGGCGTCCTCGAGCATCTCGGCGCCTCATGGGCGCATCATCACATCTGCGCGCTCGAGCGGGCCCAGTGCATGACATGCACACCGAGCGGGACGGGCTGTACGTCGCAGCTCGGCGTCGGCTGCTCGACGACGTCAAGCGCATCGTTCCTCGGTCAGCAGGCGAGCCTGGCGCCGCGATCCCAGGTCAACGCAGCAACGGGTGTGCCGACGTTTCCATTCAGCGCGCCGGCAGCGAGCGGGTCACTCGCGCGACGCTGCCGCGTACCGGTCAGCGAGTTCGATCCGGCGCAGCACGCAGGCGCCGCGTTCGCGTTCGAGACCGTCACACTGCACCCGTCGAATGGCGTCGCCAACGACCTGTGCGTGACGCGGCCAATCACGGCCGCGTCGTTGAACGGCAATCCGATCTTCAGCGGCCCGGGCCTCGACGGAACCACCGCGGTCGAGTGGTGGAAATCACTGCAGCCCGATGTCGACCTCGTGACCGTCGACACGCCAGACGACGGGCGCGTCCTCGTGGCGGCGACGGTGCTGCCGCTTGGTGACGGTCTGTGGCGCTATGTGTACGCAATCGAGAATCTCGACTCGCATGAAGCGATTCGTGGCATCGCGGTGCCGCTCGACGGAGCGACGTCGACCTTTGTGACGCAGCGTTTTCCGCTGGCGCACTCAGGCGAGGTCACAAGCAACGACCCGTGGACGGTGTCGGTCGACACGTCGGTGCGATGGAGCGGGCAAAGCGTTGCCCGCAACCCGAACGCCAACGCTGTGCGCTGGGGAACGACCTACACCGTGACGTTCATTGCAGACCGCCCCCCTGCCGATCGCGCGATCACGCTCACCCGCTTCCTGAGCGACACGACGTTCACCGTCGCGTTGGCTGCACCGACCGGGCCGGATCTGAATGACGATGGATCGGTCAACGCTGCCGACCTCGCGATTCTGCTCGGCGGCTGGGGCCGATGTGGCGGATGCGCGGGCGATTTCGATGGCGATGGCGTGATTGACGCGACGGATCTGAGCATCCTGCTCGGCGCGTGGGACGACTGAACGTGGGCGTGTTTGAAAAAACGACGAAGGGCGATGCGTCAACGCATCGCCCTTCGTTCTTTTGTGTCAGACGAGTCACCAGCCCGCGCGCGGCGTCGGATGCAGATACGCTTCCGATCCTTCGATCACCGTGCCGCTGCCGTCGGTGAACGCAAACTTTGCGGCGTCGTACTTCAGGGTCTTGCGCGGCGCGGCCGCATCGGTCGTTGCGTAGCGGCTCGCGATCGCGCCGAGCGCCAGCGCCTCGCACATCACCGCGGCGGTTTCAAACGGCGCGCGGGCCTTGCCGCGGCCAAGACACGCATCAACCCAGTCGTGCCAGTGATTCGTCGTTGCGAATGTGTTCTCGAAATCGCGCCGCTTGCCGTCGATGAACGCGTACGGGAACTGTCCCTGGATCGGAATCACGAGCAGCCCGCCTTCACCGACGAGGATCGCGGCGCCGTCTTTGGGCAGCGGCAGGCATCCGTGTTCATCGTTGCTCCCGCGGTCACTCGGTGCGAGTGTCTCGGGCAGACCAATCGCCTTGAAGTCAGGGAGACGGCCACCGTCGTACCACGTGAAGTCGAGACCGTTTGACGCCGTGCGCGCCGTCGGCGCGAACTTCATCAGGACGGTCTCCTGGTTCGGGAACTGATCGTCCGTTCCATCAGGTGCATCACAGCTGCACTCGATCGGCAGCGCGAGATCCAGCCCGTAGTACGGCATGTCCATGATGTGGCATGCCATGTCGCCGAACGCACCGGTGCCGAAGTCACGCGTCCCGCGCCAGTGGAACGGCGCGTACACACCCTTCTTGTACGGACGGTTCGGCGCCGGACCGAGCCAGACATCCCATGCGAGATCAGCGGGAACCGGATCGCTGTCACTCGGGCGCGGCTGGCCGCACGGCCACCATCCGGCGGGCCGATCGGTCCACGCATGCATTGCACGAATCTTGCCGACCACTTCCTTGCGCACCAGGTCGTAACTCAGCCGCCGCTCGGCGACGGCTGACCGCTGGGTGCCCATCTGTGTGACGATCGAGGGCTTCGCCTTCGCGGCGGCAGCGAGCGCGCGGTTTTCGCTCGCCGCGCGGGCCAGCGGCTTCTGCGTGTAGACATGCTTGTCGCGTTTGATCGCGTCGAGACTGATGATCGCGTGCGTGTGGTCGGGCGTCGACACCACCACGGCGTCAAACCTGTCGTCGAGCTTCGCGAACATCTCGCGCCAGTCCTGGAATTTCGGAACGTCCTTATAGGGATCGTTGCCCTTGTCGTTCTTGTCGTCCTTGCCGACGCGCTGCAGCGTTCCGCCGTCGACATCACACAACCCGACGATGGTGACGTCCGCGTGGCGCGCCACCTGCTCGAGATCACCTCCGCCCATGCCGCCGCACCCGATCTTGGCGACCGCGAGCTTGCTGTTCGCACGCAGCGTCGTTCGCCGCGGTGCCGACGACGCCAGCGCGCCAAACGGCCCGCCGGCGAGGGCCAAAGCGATGGTGGTCTTGAGGAAGTCGCGGCGCGGATGCTGCCCGCGGCGGCGATGCTTCGGAGTCGGTTCAGTCGACGACGGTTCGATGGAGTGCGCCATGCGCTCCAAGGTACCGCGCCCGCCGCGACGAACGAAACGGGCCGCCGACGCACCGTTCGCGATACGCTCTCCCGTTCGATGGTCAACGCCTCTGTCCGCACTGTCCCGCTCACCGTGCTGCCTTCCCCCGCGAAACGGGACGAGGCGGCGATCGCGCGGATCGCCGCCGATCTCACGGCACTCGGACTGCGCGATGTCCGGTTCGGGCGGCAGGAACGGATGCTCTACGCGACCGAGGCAAGCATCTATCAAGTGGAGCCGCTCGGTGTCGTCGTCCTCGATCGGCCGGAGGACGCGGTCGTGGTCATGCAGTACTGCGCCACGCACGGCATTCCGATCCTGCCGCGCGGAGGAGGCACCAGCCTGAACGGCCAGACGGTGAACGTCGCCGTGGTGCTCGACTTCAGCGCGCACTGCCGCGGCATTGTTGCAGTGGATCTCGAGCGTCGCCGCTGCCGCGTCGAACCCGGCGTCGTACTCGATCAATTGAATGATGCGCTCAAGCCGAGCGGGCTCATGTTTGCTCCCGATCCCAACACCGGCGGGCATAACAATATCGGCGGCATGATCGGCAACAATTCGGCCGGTGCTCATTCGATTCTGTACGGGCGCTGCGTCGAGCACGTCCTCGGGCTGGACGTCGTCTTGGCCGACGGAACACCACATCGACTCGAGGAGGGCGCGTGTGAGCGCGAGCCGGTGCAGCGCGAGCTGGCACGGCGGATGGCGGAGATCGTGCTTCCGCTGCGTGACCAGATCCGCGCACGGTTCCCGAAGATCGTGCGGCATGTCGACGGCTACAACCTCGACCTCTTTCTCGATCAGCTCGAAGCATCGACGCCCGGGACGTTCGACCGCGTCAATCTCGCTTCGTTTGTGTGCGGCTCCGAGGGAACGCTCGCGACCGTCACGCAGGCGGAGCTGCGGTGCGTCGACGCGCCGACGCGCACGGGGCTCGCGATCGTCGGATTCGATTCTGTGGATACGTCGCTCGATGCGCTCGACACCATGCTGTCGACGATTCCTGCCGCCGTCGAACTCGTCGACGACACCATTGTCGGTCTCGCGCGCGAGAACACGGAGTACGCGACGTACGTGAGTCTCATGCCGCAGCCGACGTCCGGACGTCCGCTCGGCGCGGTGATGTACGTCGAGTACTTCGGCCATGGTCCAGGTGACATCGAAGCGCACTTTGCCCAGCTGCGGGCAAAGCTCCCGGCCGCACCGATCCAGTTTCATCTCGATCCGGTCTCGATGAAGAAGGCGTGGACGCTGCGCCGCGCGTGCGAGCCGCTGCTGCACGGCATTCCCGGCCTGCGCAAGCCGATCGGTTTCGTCGAAGACACTGCGGTGGCGCCGGGCCGGCTGCCGGGATTCATCCGCGAGTTCAAAGAGGTTCTCACGCGCCACGGCACATTCGCCGCGTTCTTCGCGCATGCGAGCGTCGGATGCCTGCACATTCGCCCGATGCTGTCGCTCAAGTCGGCGCAGGATCGCGAGCTGATGATGCGCATCGCGGAGGAGATCACCGATCTCGTCGTCAAGTACGGCGGCGCGCTGAGCGGTGAACACGGCACCGGTCGATCGCGCTCGCATCTGGCGGAGCGGTACTTCGGCAAAGACCTGTGCGATGCGATGCGCACGATCCAGGCGATCTGGGATCCGCAGGGGCGCATGAATCCTGGCAACAAGGTGGCGTGGACGGATCCGCAGACGATGATCACGAATCTGCGGGTGAAGCCTGCCGATCGCGTCGTGACGGCGGACGGTATCGACACATACTTCCGGTACGACCGTGAACATGGATTCGGCCATGCGGTCGAAGCGTGCAACGGCGCCGGTCTCTGCCGGCGGCTACAGGCGGGCACGATGTGTCCGAGCTATCAGGTGCTGCTCGACGAACGGCATGCGACGCGCGGCCGCGGCAATCATCTTCGGCTGGCGATCACCGGGCAATTCAGCGAAGACGGCACGAAGCCGTCGTGGCATGATCCGTCCGTCCATGAAACGCTGCGATTGTGCCTGTCGTGCAAAGCATGCAAGGCGGAATGCCCGACGAACGTGGACATCGCGAAATTGAAGGCGGAGTACACGGCACAGCACTATCGCACGCACGGTGTCTCGCGGCAGGCCCGCGCCTTCGGTGCGATCCGCTTCATCAACGCACTTGGCTCGATGCTGCATCCGGTCGCAAACGCGATGCTCGGCATCGGGCTCGTGCGCTACGTGCAGGAGAGAATCCTCGGCATCGACCGGCGCCGCAGCATGCCGCTGTTTGGACCTTCGGCGTTGCGCTGGCACGCGCAGCGGACGCCGCAGCGCACGCCGCAGCTTTGGCACGCGCGCCCCGTCGTTCTGCTGTTTGCCGACTGTTTCGCGACGTACAACGAGCCGCACGTGGCGCGTGCCGCGATCGAGACGCTCGAAGCGTTCGGCTATCGCGTCGCGATGCCGGACGTCGGCTGCTGCGGCAGAGCACAGATCTCGATGGGTGATCTCGGGCGCGCCGCCATCACGTGCGCCGCCACGGCACGCGCGCTGATCGCCGCGGTGCAGCAAGAGAGCGCCGTCGCAGTGCTCGCACTCGAACCGAGCTGTCTTTCGGCGATCAAGGACGACTGGCAGGATCTCAAGATGGATCTCGACGTTGCAGACGTGCGGCAGCTGCGGGACATGAGTTTCCTTGTCGAAGAGTTTCTTGATCGCCGGTGGGACGAGCACCCGGTGCGCCCGGTGTTTCATTGGCCGAGCGACGCGGCGCTGACGTTGCATGGCCATTGCCATCAGAAGGCGCTATGGGGGACCGAGTCGTCTGCCGCTCTCCTCCGCCGGATCGCCGGGCCGCAGCTGGACGTGCTCGCGTCCGGCTGCTGCGGCATGGCGGGATCGTTCGGGTTCACCACCGACCGCTACGACCTGTCGATGGCGATCGGCGAGCGGAACGTGTTTCCTGCAGTCCGCGCGAATCCCGCCGCCACGCTGTGCGCGCCCGGCACCAGCTGCCGTCATCAGATCCTCGATGGCACCGGTCGCCATGCGAAGCATCCGATGGAGCTGGTGCGGGCGGCGATCGTTCATTCAGAGAAATTATGAGTTCGCTGTCGATCCCTTGCGCAGCTGTTCGACGTGATCATGTCACCCCCGGTTTGCAGAGCACCGCACGTCCGGCCGGGTATCGGCAAGAAGCCCCACGAAAGGGAGACAGCACATGCGAGTCATGGTCATCGTCAAGGCAACGAAGCAAAGCGAAGCGAACGAAATGCCGAGCAAGAAAATGCTGGCTGAGATGGGCGCGTTCAACGACGGGCTGATCAAGGCGGGCGTCATGCTCGACGGCGCCGGGCTGAAGGGGTCGTCGCACGGCAAAAGGCTGCGCTTCAGCGGCGCCCAGCGAACGGTGATTGACGGTCCGTTCGGAAACCAAGGAACTCATCGCCGGCTACTGGTTGTGGCAGGTCGCGTCGCTTGACGAAGCGATCGCGTGGGCGAAGCGCTGCCCCCATCCGCAGCTGCGCTCCGTCACGATTCGCGAGCAGGTGGCTCCGCATCGAGCGCCCGAAAGGACGATGCGGTCCGTCAATAGCCAGGATCGCTGCGATTGCGGAGCGGGCCGGACGCTGCGCGGTCGCGACGTTCCAGCGAACGCAGCGAACGGGTGTGTTCCATACGAGGCCGCGGATGCAATTCTGGCGAAGCGGGCTGAGCGTCGAGTGGGGTTGGAGTTCCGGCGGCGACAGTGGACACCGGATGTTCTCGCGCCCCGCTTTCACTCCTCCCCCACCGCCGCCCCCGCCATCATTTCATTCGACACCATGCGCAGCGCCGTGCGCCAGTCGCTCGCATCGTCGGCCGTCCACCGCGGCCCGGCGACGTCGCCCATCGCGCCGACCATTTCGTCGACGACGACCGGATAGTGATGGGCCTTGGCCCCATAGGCGACATGGCGGCGGCCGAGTTCCCGCAGCGTGGGACCGAGCCTCTCCGGGGAACGGACATGCGCGACGACGAAGGCGATCGATCCGGCCAGCTTGCCCTGCTGCGCGATGAGGTCGGCCGGGAACATGCTGCGAAGCGCCGGCATCCGGAGGAACAGCCGCTCGTAGAACCGGGCCGTCATGGCTCCAGGCGGCGATCCGAACAGCACCGCACTTCGCTCGAGCCGCTGCGCCAGCTCTTCGTCGGAGGGGACATTCCGAAGGATGCTGGCGAGCGCAAGGGGATGGCGGTGCACGGGCATCGTGTGATCTCCACGCAGCGCGGACCGGGCAAGCGCAATGAATTCACAAAATTTGTACCGTGCGGGGGTGAACCCCATGCCGACTCCCCCCTCTTCCGAGCCGCCGCCGGATCGGCATTCACCCGTTCATGATCCGCTTGAGGCAACACTGCTCATCCAGCAGGCCGCCCAGGGCGATCACGCCGCCGCCGAACGGCTGCTCCCGATCGTCTACAGCCAGCTGCGGACGCTCGCCGGTTCGTGTATGCGCGGGGATCTCGATCAGACGCTGCAGCCCACCGCGCTTGTGCACGAGGCCTATCTGCGACTCTTCGCGATGCCGGAGCCGGCGCGTGACCGCGAGCACTTTCTGGCGATCGCCTCGATGGCGATGCGGCAGATCCTCGCCGACCATGCCCGGCGGCGGAAGGCGATCAAACGGGGCAGCGGACGGGCGAGGACCACGGTGGAGGATGCGGACCTCGGCGGCTTGCTCCGGCCCGTCGCTCGCAACGACGATGACGACGCTCTGGTCGCGCTGCACGACGCTCTGGAACGGCTCGCGCACGCTGACGAGCGGCGATATCGCGTCGTCGAACTGCGGTTCCTCGGCGGCATGACCGTGGAAGAGACCGCCCGCATCATGGAGCTTTCCGAACGCACGGTCGAGAATGACTGGCGCGCGGCGCGGGCGTGGCTGAAGCAGGCCCTCGCAGGTTGAACGTCCACACTCAACTGCGCGGCCCGAGCATCTGGTCCGACACGAGCCGCAGCGCCAGCGCCCAGTCCGCCGTGTCGTCCTCGGTCCACGATGGGCCGGCGACATCGGCCATCGCCCCGACGAGTTCCTCGACGACGATGACGTAGTGCTCGCGCTTCGCGCCGTACTCTTTGTGACGCGCTCCGAGCTCTTGCAGCGGAACGCGCAACGCCTCGGGACTGCGGAGCTGCTGAACGACGAATGCCAGCGTGGCCCCCATTTTCTCGCTTTGCTGCTGCATGTCCTTGGGGAACATCGCCCGCAACTCGGGAGCTCGCGCGAACAGCCGCTCATAAAACCGCGGCGCGAGCCGTTCACCCGGCGGTCCGCAGCGGTGGGCGCTCGTCGCAAGACGATCCGCGAGCGCTTCGTCGAGGGGCAGCGACCGGATCAATGCGTCGTGGGGATCACGGGGGTCGCCGGGAGTCAGAGGATGACGACGGACGCTCATATCGAAAGTACTCAGTGTGACGCGCGGACGCCGTGCCGTTCCCACGGGCGGAGAGCCGGGAATCCGTAGCGTAACGGCGCGCAGCACTCCCGGCCGAGACGGTACCGTAGAGCGAGGTGGACACGTCCTCAGAACTTCCTTTGTCCGATGCGGACCCGACCGGGCACGCGGCCGCGAGCGGCGCGCCCTGCGTCCGGCTGGCGCTCGACATCTTCATCGAGGCGTGCGAGCTGCCGGTCGAACAGCGCGCGGCGCATGTGACATTCCGCTGCGAGGGAAACGCGGCGTTGCGCCGCGAAATCGAGCGCATGCTGCTGGAAGACGATCCGGCGTACGCGGCGCATCAGGCGACGGCGCACACCGATCCGGCTGCGGGGCACCATCCCCACAGCCACCGCGGCCACGCCCCCGCGCGACGGGTCACGCATCGCCTCGACCGCGCGCCGGTCCTGCAGGGACGCTACCGCGTGCTGCGGACGATCGGCGAAGGCGGCATGGGCAATGGTGTACGAGGCGGAGCAGGTGACGCCCCGCCGGCTTGTGGCGCTGAAGGCACTCCGCGTCGGCAGCCTTGATGCTGATGAGGCGCTGCGCCGGTTCGCGCTGGAAGCGGAAGTGCTCGCCCGCCTGCAGCACCCGGGCATCGCGCAGATTCACGAAGCAGGATTCGGCGACGAGATCGGCGAAGGGCCGGCGTGGATCGCGATGGAGCTGGTCAACGGCAAGGCGATCGTTGCTGCGGCGTGCGAGCGTCGGCTCGACCGCGTCGCGCGGCTCAAGCTGTTTCTGCAGGTCTGCGACGCCGTGTCGTTCGCGCATCGCCGCGGCGTGATCCATCGCGACCTCAAGCCGAACAACATTCTGCTCGCCGAACCCGAAGCGGACGCCATCGGCGATGCCGCGCTGGGCAGAACCAAGGTGCTGGACTTTGGTGTCGCCCGCGTGCTCGGCGATGCCTGGGAAGGAGCGACCGCGCTGACGTCGCCGGGTCAGCTCGTCGGCACGCTGCCGTACATGAGCCCCGAGCAGGTCAGCGGCGATCCCGATGCGGTCGATGTGCGAACGGATGTGTACGCGCTGGGCGTCATCCTCTTTGAGCTGCTGACGGAGCGGCGTCCGCATGATCTCAAGGGCAAGAACGTCGTCGATGCCATCGCGACGGTGCGCGATGCTGATCCGCTCCTGCTCGGCGCTGTCGATCCGACGCTGCGCGGTGACCTCGAAGCAATCGTGCAGCAGGCGCTCACCAAAGAGCCGCGCCGCCGCTACCAGTCGGTGCAAGATCTGGCGCTCGACATCGAACGGCATCTGCGCGGGGCGCCGGTCGAGGCGCGCGCGGATGCGCGGTTGTGCGTGCTGGCGCGGCAGGCCAGGCGCCATCGATGGCCGCTCGCGCTGGCGCTCACGATCATCATGGCCATCCTGTCCGTGAGTGGACGTTCGGCATGTTCGTTCTCGCCGGACGGAACGCGCCTAGCGGTCGCCGACGGATTCGGCGCGGTGGAGATCGTCGATGGACGGACAGGACGGCTGCTCTTCTATCCGCCGCAGCATCGGGCACGGGTGCGTTCGCTCGTGTACTCCCCGGACGGAACAATTCTTGCGACTGCCGGTGACGATCGCGTGCTATGGCTCTCCGATGCGAGCAGCGGCGCACTGATCGGCCGTGTCGAAGGCGTTGATCCTCCGACGCCGCAGAGTCTCGCGTTCGCGCCCGATGGTCGGCGCCTCGTCGTGACGTGCTACGACCGCACGGCGAAGGTGTACTCCGTGCCGGAGCTGCATCTGCTGGCGTCGATGCCCCTCGGTACGAACCAGGGATTGAGTGTCGCGTGGTCGCCCGACGGATCGAGCATCGCGTCCACGGATCGAGATCAGATGGTGCGCGTGCGCACGCCGGACGGCGCGCTCCTCGCTGAACGGAGCGTGTCGCCATACACGCCATGGACTGTCGCATACTCGCCGGATGGACGACGACTTGCGGTCGGGAGCTGGGCGCGCAACATCGAGATTCTCGATGTCAGCGGACTTGGTCTCCTCCACACGCTCACCGGCCCATCCGGACTGATCACGCAAATCGGATGGACCGCGGGTGAGCGAGCAGAACGTCCGCTCCTGTACGCGTCGTCAGCCGACGGTGCCGTACGCGTGTGGAACGTCGAGACGGATCGCGTGCTGTTTGAGCTCGCGCCGTTTCTTTCGAGTGACATGACCTCGTGCGCGATATCGGCCGACGGTACGCAGCTCGCCGCCGCCGGTGCATGGGGCGAGACGGCGGTCTGGGATCTCACGCGATGGGATCTGTGGGCGCGACGGACGGTGCTGCGCGTGGGCGGACGGTGGGCAGCCGTGCGACGACGACGGGCTGTGCGAACCGCTCGCTGCGATAGCCTTTCAGTGCGAAATAGACGAGCGGAACGTCGATGAGCGCGAGAATGGCGACGTAGACGATCGCTGCGATCCGCGAGCGGCCTCGGGCCAGGATCACGGTCCGTGCACCGCAGGCGGCGGCCAGCGCGACGAAGAGCAGCACGCCGCAAGCAGGCAAGAACGCCAGGGACACCAGCGCGAGAATCGAGCAGAACAGTGCTGCCACGGCGGCGAGCACCACCCGCCGTTCGTCGTCCTTGTCCGCGCTTCGTTTCCACCACCGCGCGTCCCACGTCTTGCCGCATTCCGGGCAGCGTCCTCGCGAGGGGGCGCCGCGCAGGTCGAAGTTGCAGAATGCACACGCGTTCGTCACGGAGCTGTCCTAGCCCGGATTATTCACCGCTGAGTTGAAATCAAAGGCCTTCGTGTGCGTAGAGAGCTTTGAAACAAGTTCTTTCCACGCAGCACGGAGGCCGTT
>JAWXBD010000068.1:0-4708 GCA_034439815.1 Phycisphaerae bacterium | reverse complement strand
TGCGCGATCGCCTGGGGCCGCGCATCACGCTCATTGACAGCGATTGTCTCGACGGAAAGCACGCGCTCGCCCCAGCACTGCTCGAGGCCCTGCAGGGCCGTCCGTTCGTGCACGTGGCGAATCTGCCGTACAGCGTCGCGAGCCCGTTGATGGCGATCATCGCGTCACGACATCCTGAATGCCGCGGCCAGTTCGTCACGGTTCAGAAGGAAGTCGCGGACCGCATTCGGGCCGCAACAAACACGCGCGAGTACGGATCGCTCACGGTGGTCCTGCAACTGTTGTCGTACATCCGTGAACTCGCCGTGTTGAAACCGGCGAGTTTCTGGCCCATGCCCGATGTGACCAGCTCGATGATCGCGATTGAACCTCGTCCGGAGCGCGTGTTCAACGACCACACCGAAGCGGCGGCTTTCGAGCATTTCGTCCACGCGCTGTTCTCGAAACGGCGCAAGCAGCTTGGCGGCATTCTGCGACAGGCCGGGACGCCGCTCGACAACTGGCCCGCAGGCATTGAGCCGAGCGCACGACCGGAAGCGTTGACACCTGCTCAGCTGCTCGAGCTGTATCGCCTGACGATCACCCGCGACTTTGACGCCCGCGCTTGATCGGTGTGATCGGGGCGCGAATACTGCCCCCCTCCCGAAGGCGATCCTCGTTCCTCTTTCTGCGAGCCAACGCATGTTCTCACTCTCACTCATCGTCCTGTCCGCTGCCCTCGGTGTCGCTGAGCCTCCGACGGGTGTCTCGCTCACCGTGTACTCGTCGGCCAGTCCGCGCGAGTTCGATCCGCAGCAGTTTGTGGCGCAGCAGCGGCTCGGATCCGATCCCGCGTTCGCCTGGCAGGTGCCGGGCTTCGGTGTGGTGCGCGAGACGCGCACGATCGCGTTGAAGGAAGGGATCAATGATGTTCCGTTCACCGATGTCGCAGCGTTCATCGATCCGACGAGCGTCGGCTTCACCGATCTGACCCATCCTTCCACAAGCGTGATGGAACAGAATTTTCAGTTCGATCTCGTGAGCCCGTCAAAGCTGTATGAAAAATATCTCGGTCGCAGCGTCACGTTTGAGCGCACTGATGGTGCCGGCGGCACCGCCCATGTGACGACCGGCACGCTTCTCTCCGCAAATCAAGGGCAGTTTGTCGTGCAGACCGACCAAGGCGTGCAGGTGCTTCCGGCCGACGGAACCGTCGCATCGCTCGGTGAGCTGCCGGGTGGCCTGATCACCAAGCCCACGCTCGTGTGGAAGCTGCACTCGGACGCCGCCGGGGATCACACGGTTCGCACGACGTATCAAACCGCGGGGATGACGTGGCGGGCTGACTACAACCTCGTGCTCAACGCCGAAGAAACGCTGGCCGGACTCACGCCGTGGGTAACGCTGATGAATGTTTCGGGCGTCGGGTTCAAGAATGCGCAGCTGAAGCTGATCGCGGGCGACGTGCAGAAGATCCAGCCGACCCGCGACATCATGATGCGCTCGCGCGGCATGGTCGCCGAGGCGGCATCTCCAATGGGCGGTGGCTTCGAAGAGGAGTCGCTCTTCGAGTACCACCTCTACACGCTCCCCCGTCCGACAGATGTGCTGACGAACACGACACAGCAGCTGGTGCTTTTCCCGCCAGTTGCGGCCGTGCCGGTGGTGAAAGAGCTGGTGTATCAGGGACTGCCCGACTACTGGCACGGCGCCGGACTGATCGATCAGCAGGATCCGGGATTCCCGACGAACACGAAAGTCGGTGTGTATCTGCGCATCGAAAACGACGAGAAGAGTTCGCTCGGCATGCCGCTGCCGGCAGGGCGCGTGCGTGTGTACAAAATGTCCGGCGGCGAGGACGGCACGTTGGAGTTCGTCGGCGAGGACATCGTCGACCACACGGCGAGAAACGCGAGCGTCCGATTGAAGCTGGGCAACTCGTTCGATGTAACCGGCGAGCGCACTGCAACGGACTTCTCCGTCGATCAGCGCCGCAAAACGATGACCGAATCGTTTCGCATCACGCTGAAGAACGGCAAGAACGCACCACAGCGGGTCACGGTGCGCGAATCGCTGTATCGCTGGACCAACTGGGAGATCACCGCGACGTCGCCGGACTTCCGCAAAGTCGACGCCCGCACGATCACGTTTGATGTCGAAGTGCCGGCGGGAGGTTTGAAGAGCGTCGACTACACCGTCAAGTACACGTGGTGATCAGCATCACTTCTTGCGATACACCATGCGCAGCCGATTTCCGGGCGTCAGGTACGACACTTCGTCCATGTAGGCGCGCATGAGCATGATCCCGCGGCCGGACGGGATCTCGATGTTCTCTTCGTCCGTGGGATCGGGCACGGTGCCAGGATCGAAACCGGCCCCTTCGTCGCACACCTCGAACACAGCGTGCGTGTTGTCGATGCGACAGTAGAACTCGACCGACTTCTTTGGATCGCGCTTGTTTCCGTGCGTGAACGCGTTTGCGATGCCTTCCTCAAGCGCGAGTCGAATTGCCCACATCGCATCCTTGTCGAAATCGTGTGATTTCAACTGGGACTCGATGTCCTGCTGCACCTGTGGCGGGTCCTTCTCCGAGTCCCGGAGCACGCGCCGCTGCACGAACGCCTTTTCCTCAGGCAAATCGCTCATGTCGCTCATGGTGGGCAGCGCGGGAAAGTGCGAAGGCGCGGTAAACACGAGCGAGCGCCGGCGCCCGCTTCGACGAGACGGTGCGGGATCAGGTGAACGTTGCCAGAGCCTTGTCGGCGGTCTCGTGAATGTGGAACAGCTTGTTCAGCTTCGTGATGACGAAGACCTCGTAGATCTGTGGATCGATATCGGAAAGTCGAAGTTGGCCGTCCTTCGCCTTCACCCGATTGTTGATCGTGATGAGCGTGCCCAGCGCCGCCGATGACAAGTGCTCGACACCTTTGAAGCAGATGAGGAGCTTCGGATTGACCTGACCTTCAATGAGACGCGAGATCTCCTCGCCGATCTGCTGAATGTTGGTCTCGTCGAGGATGTTGCGGTCCACGAACTCGATGCGCGTCACACCGTTCTGGACACGCACATTGAGCCGCGAGGCGACTGAACCCATAAACAGATCGCTCCCAAAGAGGTGAGACCAATGACGCTGCCGCAGAGCCAGCGGTGGACCGAATGCAGAGCCTAGTCCTTGCGCGTCCGTGACGCAACATTCGCACGAGCGGACGCGGACCGGTGCGCACGCGACTCAGAACGCAGAAAGGGCTCTCGCTGATCGAGAGCCCTTCCTGCCATGATCTAAGCTGCTTTCAAGCTTGCATCGTTACTGACCGAATGCGCCGCCGCCGATCTGATCGCGCAGACCGGGGAAGAGTGTGTCTTCGCTCTCCTGCTGAATGATGACTTCAGGCCGGATCAGCAGCAGCGTTGTGAGTTCCGTGCGATTCGTCACGCGGTTCGTGAAGAAGCGATTCACAATCGGGATTTTGGAGAGGACGGGCACGCCGGTCTCGACCTCGAATTCCGCGACCTTTCGCTGCCCGCCGAGCAGAATGGTGCCCTTGTCAGGGACCGACACCGTCGTGGCGATCTGCGTGCCCTGCAGCTCAGGAAGCTGGAAGCTCGCCGTGAACGTGCTTGACCCACGGCCGACGAGGTCGCCCGCACCCGCTGCCCCCGTGAACGTGACATCACGGAAGAGCACGTTCTCGTTCAAACCGAATTGAACGGTCATCGTGACGTAGCGGCGGTCGGCGGAGATGACCGCTTCAACATCCAGCACGAAGCCCTGATACACGACGCCGACGTTCGGCTGGAAGGCACCCGCCGAATCGCCGGTGATCGGAGTCAGGCCGGAGATATACGAAATCGCCTTCGCAACCGAGATCCATGACCGTTGGCCATTGAAGAGCGTCAGGCGCGGCGCGGTCAGGACGACGTTGCGCTGATCCGCCTGGGTGGCCTTGATGAGCAGATCGACCTGAATGTCGTCGAGATAGCTGATGCCCACCGAAAGTGCGGGGGCTGCGAGGGCGGCTGCGCCGACGGGTCCCACGCCAGCAACGGCAAGCGACTCGGTGAGCGAGAGCGACTCCTGCGTCACACCAATCGGTGACCATCCGCTCTGTCGGCCGATCGGAGCGCCGACCGGGCCAGTGACGTACTGAATCTGGGTCGGATCCGTCGGATCCGGCTGACCAAACTGCGCTCCGGTCGCAACGGTGTTCGCAAACGGGTTGGTGAAGCCGTCCGCGCCGGTCGGGAAGGCGTCGAAGATGACCGGGCTCTTGAGCTGACCGTTGTTGAACGCGCTGTTGGCCGGCTGATTCCTATAGAAGAAGTCGCTGAGCTGGAAGTTCGGATCTGCGGCTTTCGCAGCCGAGTACATCTTGTCATTGGTGTTGAAGTAGAGGTCGAGGTCGATGCCGATCTGTTCGAACCACTCCAGCGACACGTTGATGAGACGGCTCTCGATATTGATCTGCAGCGCCCGGATCGTGCGAAGCGCCGTGAGCAGGCCCTCGATCTCCTGGTGGTTGCGCGGCGTGTTCGTGATGATCAGGTTGCCGTTGAGTTCCTGAAGGCTGCCGGTGTCACCGGCGTTGTCCTTCCATCCTTCGCTGTCGACCTGTTCCTGAATGATGTCGACGATCTGATCGATCAGCTCCTGACGGTCGCGCCGCTCCGGGGCGTCGCCGGGCTCGCCGAACGGGCTGCCGCCGCCTCCGCCGCCGCTGCCGCCACCTCC
>JAWXBD010000067.1:0-11507 GCA_034439815.1 Phycisphaerae bacterium | reverse complement strand
GGCGGGTCCGTCCGCGCAAACACGGAGACCGGCAATGAAGATCCTCGCCCTGGACCTCGGCAAGAGCAAGACCGTGAGCTGCGAATTCTCCACCGACGGGGGAGCGCACTCCTTCCGCACCATCGAATGGGGGGGATTCACGTCCCGGGGAGGTGCACGTCCCGATGCGCGACATCCGCGAGTGGCGCGAGACGATCGAGCAGCGTGCGGGCGCAGTGGGACGGCGGGTCGAGCGTCTCAATCAGGTGCGCTCGCTCTTCCAGTCGCTGGCGATCGTGATTCCCCCGGCGGCCAAGGCCTGGACGAAGCGGGGCATGGCGTCGCTCCGGTCGCTCGCGGCGGCGCTGCCGTCGGAGACCGCACGGGAGCGCGTCGCCATCCACCTCGACGGGATCGAGGCCGCCGACAAGGAGATCGGGCGGATCGAGGCGCTGCTGGAGAAGATCGCGAAGTCGCGTCCCGCCGTGAAGCTGCTGCAGACGGTGCCGGGCGTGGGTCCGCGTCTTGCGGAGGCGGTGGTGGCGTGGATCGATGATGCGAAGCGGTTCAAGAATGCGAAGCGGGTGGGGTGCTGCGCAGGGCTCACGCCGCGGCCCTACCAGTCGGGATCGACGGACCGGACCTCGCGGATCAGCCATGCAGGACCGAGCCGCTGCGCACGCTGCTGACCGAGGTGGGCTGGATCATGCAGCGCTACAACGAGTGGGCGCGCGAGACGTACCAGCGTGCGCTTCGCGGCTGCGCGGGAAGAAAGAAGCAGGCGGTCGTCGCGCTGGCGCGTCGGCTGCTGGTGCGGCTGTGGGCGATGATGCGTGACGGGACGGAGCGGGCGCCGCCGCCGGCAAGGAATCAGGCGGCGGCGTAGCCTCCGGTCGTCCGGAGCTGGGCAGGAGAAACGCGTCAGCCTGACCGCACCCAAGGAGACCATGACGACGTCGGCGTCGTCAGGACGGGCCGATCGGAGAAGAGGATCGACGACATGGCAACCCCGATGTGTGTCTGTGCCTCGAGCACGGCTAATAGAGTGGGGGCCAGACGTATAGTCAGATTGCGACCGGACCGGCGCGTCGCGCCGCCCCGGACACCGCGGATAGAAGACAGATTCGTACGATCCGACCGAATCGACTTGACGGGGCCGGCCTCATAGAAGACACACCAGAGTGGCGTACGGTTACGCGCTCGCGCGCCGGGCGGCGTCGCCCTGCGCTACTCCCCCCACGCGATCGCGCTCGCGATCGAGTGCGTCTCCGTGTGACTCATGCTGAGCCACCAGCGGGCGATTCCCCGTTCGCGGGCGATCTCCGCCGCACGTCCGGTGACGAGCAGTCGCGGCTCGCCGGTCGGAAGCCGCAGCACTTCCATGTCGGTCCACGCGATGCCGTCCGACCATCCGGTGCCGAGCGCTTTGAGCACGGCTTCCTTCGCCGCAAAACGCACGGAGTACCGTTCGACGCGCCGCCGCTGTCCGTGTTCGGCATACGAGCGCTCCGTGACGGTGAAACAGCGTTCGGTAAAGCGGTCGGCGTGCGCGGCGAGCATGGCCGCGATGCGGGCATTCTCCACGAGATCAACGCCGTGTCCCACGATCGTCATTGGCCGCCTCCAGGCTGTTTCGCCTGCTGTCGCGGAATGTCATGCAGCGGGCGCGCCTGGAACGTCCGCCCGCACCAGCGCTCGAGCGACACACGGAGTCCGCCGAACGGGTCACGCCACTGCCGTGCGTCGACGACCAGGGCGCGCCGGTAGCCGACGATGTCGAGCGCGACGCGATACGCGTCCACCTTCAGCCGCGCTTCGCCGGGCTCGCCGATCGGTCCGCGCAGTCCGCTGCGATAGAGATCCACGAGGCGCGCGGACACAAGATTTGAACCGGCCGCGAGCACCGCTGCCGCGGGATCTCGTGACGCAGCGAGGACGAGTGCAGGATCCACGCTGATGCCGATCCGCGTCCGCGCCGCGTCCTCGTCCACGGCAGCCGTGAGATCGGCGAGCTGAATGCCGTCGCGCTCTGCGACCGTGACGAGGTGGTCGAGCGCCGCTGCGCATTGCGCTGCGGCGGCGGTCTCCGGCTCGCGCTCGCGCGCCGTCGGAAGCAGCAGGCTGACGGTCGGACGCGCGTCTGCCGAGAGACCCGATCCGGCGATGTCGGCGACGAAGCGGATCGCGTGCTCCACAGCGGCTACCGCGCGGTCGATCGTGGCGTCATCGAGAAACTGGCTCGGCGGGATGAAGAGATCAATGCCCGCACATTGGAGTTCCAGACGCTGGAGCTGACCGCGGATGCCGCGCCGCGCGGAGGTGTCGATCTCGCGCGGGCGAAGCGACGGAGTCGTGCCGGACCACTGGACCGCGCTGTATCCAAGCTGCGCCACCGCTTCAAGAGCAGCGGCCGCGGCGATGCCCGTGCCTTCCACGATCGGTCCGATGGTGCCGGCGCAGTTGGGGCGTGGGTCGCCATCATGGTCGCCCGCAGAGTTTGGAGAACGTGCAGCGTCCATGAGCAGACTGCGAGTGTACGTTGATGCGACCGGTTCGCACACGAGAGGGGTTCGTGCAACAATCGACGGCGTGCACCGCCCGCTCGCAGTCCTGTACTGGCTTCTGCTCATCGCGTGGTTTGCCGGCTTGGTCGCCTCGGCAGCAACCGCGATGGCGGCGTTTGGTTCGTTGCCCCGCGTCTTCGACGACCTCGGGATCAGCGTTCCCCAGATTGACGCGATGCAGCAGATGGGCGCGCTGCAGCGGGATGGCAACATCCCGGAGCGCGGGGAGAGCGGTCGGTACATCGCCGGCTTTGTAGCGCAGCGTGTGTTCGACGCGGTCGAGACGCTGCAGTGGATCATCGTGCCGATGATGATTGGCACGCTTCTGCTCCAGCGCTTTGATCGTTGGCCCGCGCGAAGCACCGCGAACACGTGGCGCCGGCTGCTGCTGGTCGCCGCGATCTGCTGTACGGGCTATCACCTGATTGTGCTCGGCCCGCGCATGCGCTCGGCGCTCAGCGATTATCGTGGCGCCGTGCAAGCGTCCGATGCCATCAGCGCTGCGTCACACAAGGCCGGGTTTGACCGTGATCACAAGATCGCCGACCCGCTGTTGCGCACAACATCGTTTCTGCTGCTGGGGACGATTGTGCTCTCCGCATGGACTCTGACACCGCGAATCAAGCCGCCCGGCGACCGCTACCTCGGATCGAGATGACCTCCACCCGCGCAGCGCGAGTTTCACATCGCGGCACGGTGCCGCGCGGCACCGCGGCGCAGAAGCGGCGGGCGCAGCGGATTCTCGCCGCGCTGCAGGAACGGTATCCCGAAGCGCACTGCGAGCTGCGGTGGTCGAAGCCCCACGAACTGCTGATCGCCACGATTCTTTCAGCGCAGTGCACCGACGTCGCCGTCAACAAGGCGACGCCTGCGCTCTTCGCGCACTTTCCGGGGCCGGCGGACTACGTCGCGTCGACCCCGGCGGAGATCGAGCCCTTCATCCGTTCGCTTGGCTTCTTCCGGCAGAAGGCAAAGTCCATCCACGCGGCGATGTCGACGGTCGTCGCGAACTTCGGCGGTGACGTGCCGCGCACGATGGACGAACTTCTGACGTTGCGCGGTGTCGCGCGGAAGACGGCGAACGTCGTGCTCGGCAACGCGTTCGGGATCGACGAAGGCGTGGTCGTCGATACGCACGTGATGCGTCTCGCGCGGCGCTTCGGGCTCACGAAGCACACGGACCCCACAAAGATTGAACTGGATCTCATGGCGCGCTTTCCGCAGGCGTCATGGACCGAGCTCTCGCATCTTCTGATTTTTCACGGTCGCCGCGCGTGCAAGGCACGCGGCAATCGCTGCGCCGATGATTCCATCTGCCAGCAGTTCTGTTCTGAAGCCTCTTCATGATCCGCCACCTTTGACCTAAGGGAGAAAACACCATGCAGCACGTCCTTCGTTCCATTCGCAAAGCAGCATCGATCGCGCTCTTCGCCGTCGCGTCCTTCACGCTGGGCGCGTGCAATTCCGACAACGAGTACCAGACCGAGGCGGTCACCAGTCCGGCGCTCGAGAGCAACGCCCGCCAGGCGACCACGAACTTCAAACAGACCGATCCTGGACTGCAGCGGTTCTTCGACAACGCTGCGGGCTATGCGATCTTTCCCGAAGTCACCAAGGGCGGTTTCGTGATCGGCGCCAGCCGGGGCGACGGAGTTCTGTACGAGCGCGGCTCGCCGACCCACTATGTCACGATGACCGCGGGCACCATCGGCGCGCAGATCGGCGGCCAGGTGTTCAGCGAGATCATCTTCTTTAAGACGGTCGCGGAACTGGATCACTTCAAACAGGGGCACTTCGAGATGGACGCCAACGCTTCCGCGGTCGCTGTCCGGTCGGGTGCCAGCGTCGCAGCGGACTACGTCAATGGCGTCGCTGTTTTCGTGACGGGCGAGCGCGGGCTGATGGCCGAAGCGTCAGTCGGCGGTCAGAAGTTCAAGGTGCGGCGGATTCAGTGATTTTTCCGGTACGCGCACCGGTATCCGCAGCGATGATCACTCAAGCGCCGGGGCGTGCAAACGCCCCGGCGTTTGCTTCACGAGAACGTGGGAGCCGCGCCGATAAGATCCGCCTGCCACATGCTGAACTCGAACCAGCCTGATCCTCGTGCGTCTGACGTGTCCGACCGCTCCGGCAACGACACGACCGAGCCTTTACGGCCCGTCCAGGCCGACCCGATCTTCTCGGGGAAACGGCTCTTCTTCATCGGGATCGGCGGCTCCGGCATGTCCGGCCTGGCGCGGATGCTCGCGACGCGCGGAGCGGAGTGTTCGGGCTCCGACCAGACGCGCAGTTCGCTCACCGACGAGCTGATCGCGGGCGGCATGCCCGTGTCGATCGGCCCGACCAGCGTGCCCTCGCCGTGTGATCTCGTCATCGCCAGCGCCGCCATCAAGCCCGATCACCCCGAGTATCTCGCCGCCGAAGCGCTCGGCATCGAAGTCATCAGCTATGCCGAGGCGCTGGGCCGCGCCCAGCTCGGCCGGACCGCCGTCTCGATCGCCGGCACGCACGGCAAGAGCACCACCACCGCGATGCTCGCGCACGTGCTCATGCAGTCGGGACTCGATCCCTCCGTCATCGTCGGGGCGACGGTCCCGCAGCTCAACGGCGGATCGCGCACCGGATCTCTCTCGATTCCGACCGGGCCGTACAAGCATCAGCCGGGAATCCTCGTGTGCGAAGCATGCGAGTTCAACCGCTCGTTCCATCATCACCGACCGACCATCGCGCTCGTCAACAACGTCGAGGAAGATCACCTCGACTGCTACGGCTCGCTTGATGAAATCGTCAAGAGTTTCCGTGACTTCGCGGAGCGCATTCCCGCGTCGAGCGACCACGGCCGACTTCTCATTGCCTACGAAGGAGCGCACCGTCGCGAGATCGCGTCGGGCCTCTCCTGTGACGTCGCGACGTTCGGCTTCTCGCCGCAGGCGACATTTCAGGTCGTGTTCGACGCCAAGGCCGGGCGCGTGGGATTGCTCAGCGACGGCGTCTGGCTCGCGCAGTGGGACCTGCAGCAGCACGGCGATCACATGGCGCTCAACTCGGCCGCCGCGGCGATCATCGCGCACTGGCTGGGAGCGGATTGGGAGGACATCGCCGCCGCCCTCGCGACATTCCTCGGGGTCGACCGCCGCATGCAGAAGCTCGGCACCCGCCGGGTGTCCGGCGCGCACGGCACGGGCGACGTGACCGTCTACGACGACTACGGTCACCATCCGACCGAATGCGAAAAGACCTTGTGCGCGCTGCGGGCGTTCGAAAACCCGCGCCGCCTCATCTGCGTCTTCCAGCCCCACCAGCACAGCCGCACACGATTTCTGCTCGACCAGTTCGCAACCAGCTTTGAATCAGCAGATATCGTGATCGTGCCGCATATTTATTTCGTGCGCGACAGCGAATTGGAAAAGACGAAAGTGTCGGCGAGCGATCTGGTCGACAGGCTCATCGAGCGCGGCATTGCGGCGATGCATCTGTACCCGTTCGCAGCGATCGTGCAGCACCTTGAAGCGACCTGCCGCCCGGGCGACCTCGTCATCGTGATGGGCGCCGGACCGGTCAACGAAGTGGCGATCGACTTTCTCCGGCGCGGTCAGGGCGGTGCGGGCTGCCGTGAAGGCGCAGTCGCGAGCGCGTCATGAGTGCTTCCGTGCGTGACCCACGGCCGAGCACGATGTTCGCCGACCTCGACGTGGACGTGGCCACCGATGTGCCGATCGGCGCGATGACGTGGTACGGCATCGGCGGCGCCGCGGACTTTGTCGTGCGACCTCGCTCGCTCGACGCGCTCACCGCGCTCCTAAGGCGAACGCGGCGTGAGGGCCTGCCCGTGCGCGTGCTCGGCAACGGCGCGAATCTTCTGGTCGCCGACGAAGGCGTCGACGGCGTCGTGCTTAAGCTCGACGCGCCGGCCTTTACCGAGGTTCGATACAACGCCAAGGGCGAAGTCGAAGCGATGCGCGTCGGCGCCGGCGCGGACATGGCGAAGGTGCTGAACGACACCGTGCGCCGCGGACTCGAAGGACTGTCGCAGATGGCCGGCATCCCCGCGTCGATCGGCGGCGCCATCCGCATGAACGCGGGCGGCGCGTACGGCTCGATCGGCGACAGCGTGCACAGTGTCGGCTGGCTGAGCGAGACCGGCGACATCCACGTGCTGCCGGCGAGCGCGCTGCGCTTTGGATATCGCGAGACCAACATTCCACCGGGCGTCATCCTGTGGGCGGCGTTCGATCTGCGCGAGACCGATCCAGTGGCGCTCCGTGAGCGAGTTAAAGAGATCTTCAACTACAAAAAGAGCACACAGCCGCTGGCCGATCACTCGGCGGGCTGCATGTTCAAGAACCCTGTCGATCCGGTCAGCGGCACGCGCGTGAGCGCCGGCATGCTGGTCGACAAGGCCGGCATGAAGGGCTCGGCGGTCGGCGGCGCGCACGTCTCGCAGCGGCACGGCAACTTCATCAGCGTCATGCCGATGACCCGCGCCGCCGATGTGATCGAACTGGTCCGCCGCGTGAAGGAACGGGTCCGCGACGCGCACGGCATCGAACTCCACACCGAAGTCGCGTTCTGGTCGCGCTCGGACCGCAGCGGCGGCCCCGAAGCTGGAGTGATGACATGATCCAGCCGACCCGCACACTCGTCCTGATGGGCGGTCCCGATGCGGAACGCGAGGTGAGCATCATGAGCGGCGAGCAGGTCGCGGCGGCGCTGCGCGCCGATCCCGGGATCGAGGTCGTGGCGCTCACGGTCGACACGCCAACGGCGCGGGAACTGCTCGCGCATCGTCCCGATGTGGTCTTTCCGGTGCTGCACGGCCCGTTCGGCGAGGGCGGACCGATGCAGGACATTCTCGAGTCGATGCACGTCGCCTACGTCGGTTGCCGGCCGAAGGCCGCAGCCATCGCGATGGACAAGGTGTTGACCAAGACGCTCGTGAGCGCAGCGGGCGTGCTTACGCCGGGCAGCCGTGAGTTGCATCGAGGCGAAGCGCCCGACATCGCGCCGCCGATCGTGATCAAGCCTGCGAACGAGGGGTCGTCCGTCGGACTGACGATCTGTCAGACGACGGAGCAGGCGGTGCAGGCTGCGGCGCAGCTCTTCGCGATCGGGAAGCGCGTGCTCGCTGAAAGCTACATCCGGGGACGCGAGATCACGGTGGGCATCGTCGACGGCGAAGTGCTGCCAATTATTGAAATCGTGCCAGCGGTCGAATACTACGATTATCAGGCGAAGTATCATCGCGACGATACACGCTATGTATTGGATCCCGAACTCCCCGCCGCTGTGGCCGAGGCGGCGCGGCGCTTCACACGAATCGCGTGGGAATGCGTCGGCTGCCGGGATCTTGCCCGCGCCGACTTTCTGGTCGACGAGCGCGGTCCCTGGTTCCTCGAGATCAACACGATGCCAGGCATGACGACGCATTCGCTCGTCCCGAAGGCGGCGCTCCACGCCGGAGTGACCATGACGGAGCTCTGTGCCCGGCTCGTGCGCGGCGCGCTGGCGCGGTTCGGGGAGCTTGCCGCCCCGCCAGCCGGACGCAACACCGGCCGCTGACCTTTTTCCGCTGCGACGATTCCCGCGAACTGTGGCACCGAGCCGAAAAGGACAGACAGATCGCCAATGGCCCGCTCCAGAACCAAGAAACGCCCGTTTTCCATGCCTTCCTTCCACAACGTCCTTCCCTCCGGGAGAGTCGTGCGCGTGGTGTTCGTGTGCGTGTTCTGGATCACATGCGCGGCGGCGGTGGCGACGCTCGTCGGGGTCGGAGTCTTCCGAGGTGTGCCCGCCCTGCGGGCCATGGCGGAGGCCCGGGCGGCGATCGATCCTGCACAGGTGCGGGTGACGTTCACCGGTGTGCCCCCTTGGATGCCTGCGGCAACAATTCACACGCTCGGCGACGGAGCGCGAGCCGTGCTCGCGCGCGACGGCCGACCGGTCAGCCCACTCGATGGCGCGGCGCTGAAGGGCGTCCATCAGCAGCTGCTTGCGACCGGCTGGTTCGAGCGCGTCGAACAGGTCCGCCGCACCGCAATCGATGAACTCACTGTCACAGCCGAATTCCGCACGCCGTTCGCGATGGTCCGCTGGGGCGACGATGATCACCTCGTCGATGCGCGCGGACTTCGTCTTCCGCTCGTGTACAGCGGCGATGCAGAGCGGCCCGCACTGCCGCTCATTGTCGGGGTCACGATGCCGAAGCCCGCCGAACCCGGCACAGCATGGCTGGGCAGCGATGTGCGCGCGGCGCTCAATCTCGCGCGCGTGCTTCGCGGACGTTCCTGGTTCGTGAACGGTCAGGTGCGATCGATCGATGCCTCGCGCTTCGCGTCGCACCGGGTGCTGCAGCTGATCACCGACCGAGGCTTGCGGATTGTGTGGGGCGGTGATCCGGACGACCGCTCGCTCGGCGAGATGCCGGCGGAACGCAAGCTCGCGGGGCTTGACGGGCTGTATCGCGAGACCAGTCGCATTGACGACCGGTCCGGCGGCACGGTGGATCTGCGGTTCGATCTGGTGACAGTGGCGCCGGCGACGGGACCGTCATCGAACGCCGCGTCCGATGCAAGCATGAATGACGGTGGCGGCATGCGCGCCACGCTGACGTCTCGCGTGAACGCTCCCTGAGCAGGTCGGGCGCACCTTCACGCTGGCTCCGCCGACGCGGCCCCGCACTACGATGCCCTGCGTTGCCGACTCCGATCCGATTACCACGCCCGACGCCTCCGCGCGGACTCATCTTCCTCGCGTCGGCTTGGCTCATTGTCAGCTGGATCGCGACCATCGGATGGCGCTCGCCCGTGCAGGCATTGTCGGCGTCGTACACGCCGGGCGTGCGCATGATGATGCTCACGCTCCTCGCCGGCATCGTCGTCGCGTGGCCGCTCGCGCGGTTGAGCGGTCCTGCGCGGCCGTGGCCCATGCGGCAGTCGCTGCTCGACCTCGTGGTACTGCTCTGTCTCGCGCAGGTTGTCGTGTGGCCACTGCGACTCGTGACGACGTGGCCGCCTGAACGTTCGGCACTCATTGACCTCTGCCTGTGCGGCTGGGGCGCGGCCGCGGCTGCTGTCGTTGCGACAGGAACCATTCCCGCGCGGCGCGGCAGCGGCGCGCTGCGCACCGTCTCCATGCTGGTGGCGCTGGCGCTCTTCGCAGCCATGCCGCTCCTCACGCTGCTCGGCGGCGGCCAACTGCCACTGACGGCGCACCCCTCCCCTGCTGAGAATCCCGCGTGGTGGAGCGTCGCCGCCGCGAGTCCTCTGACGGCGATCGACGCGATCACCGCGGCGGGCTCCGTGGTCCCCGGCGGAATCGAATGGCGGGCGGCACGCGCCGGCTGGTGGGCAGCGATCGCGCTCTGGGGCGTGGCCGTCATCTGCGGCATGACGGTTCCGCGCGTCGACGATCCCCAAGGGCCGCTCGAAACGAGCGACGACGATGCAGAATCCGCACGCGTTCCGATTGCGGCGCATCACGTTGGCGCAAGCGACGTTGTGGCGGGACCCGCAGCGGCAACGGACCCCGAGTCGAGAGACCAGGGCGCTGGCAGCGACAGGTGAAGCCCAGTATCCTGCGCCCTGCGTTAGAAGCGATTCGCATCACACAGCCGTTGCCATGAATTTCATCACCACCGAGGAAAAGGCCCAGCTTGAAAAGCTGCTCTCCGAGCTCCGAGCTGAGGAGAAGGTGCTGATTCAACGCATTCAGGATGCGCGGGCCCTCGGAGATCTGCGCGAGAACGCCGAGTACCACGCCGCCCGCGAGGACAAGGCGATGAACGCGGCGAAGATGAAAGAGCTTGAGTATCGGCTCGCGACCGCGCAGATCGCAGGCGATGTCGACCTGCCGACCGACATGGTCTTCGTCGGCAGCGTGGTCAAGCTGCGCGATGTCGATCGCGGCGACGAGGACCTCTACAAGCTCGTCGGCGAAGCGACGGGACGTTTTGACCTCGATTACATCGAAGTCACGACGACGAGTCCGATGGGTGTGGCGCTGATGAAGGCGCGGATCGGCGAGACTGTGCGTGTGGATCTGCCGCGCGGTGAGAAGCGCTTTGCGATTCTTGAAATTGTGGTGTGAGCAATCGGGAGATGGTCGGGCCTCGCGGTGCGTGCTCGCCTACCGACGTGTGCACGGGTTCGTACGCCCCGGTGCCAGCTGCGCGCACGCCGTTGGGGCGCACTTTCAGTGCTTGATCAGATATCGCGTCAGACCCGGAGCGTTGCCGCGGGCTCCTGGTTGGGATGCACCGTTGGTGCATGGAGCGTTCCAGTCGCGATCACCAGTCGCGATCAGGAGTGCCGGTCATCGGAACGTGCGTGTCCAAAATCGATATGCCGTTAACAACGGTGAACGATGCATGAGCGCTGGAGGCGGTGACAAGAACGGCAAAACAGATTGTCGATGGCGCATGGGCGAGAGGCTCCGGTTGGAAGGCCCGATTGGCTTCACGCGCGCCTCCGGCTGCGGCTTCGCAGGGCTCCGGCGAGCAGGATCACCGCGGCGCCCGGCGCCGGCACCGTCGACGAGAACTTGATGTCGTCGACGAAGATGAAGCCGTCGCTGTCCCAGAAGACGACCTCGTCGAAAGGCTCAGTCGAAACGATGCCACCGAAGGCGTAGGTCAACGGGAACGTGTCGAGGCTTTGGCTGGAGTAGATCAGTGTCCCCTGCCAGTAGAGCTTGGCGAAGAGCTTCCCTGGAAACCATGCGCCGATTGCGTGCTGCGGCTCAAGGAACTGGAGGTGGATGTCGGCATCGCCGCCGATTTGTCCAACGGAACCCCATCCGTCCTGCGTGGGGCCCGCAAGAGGCACCGCGACTTCTTCACCCTCCGGAAACAGCACGCCGAGGGAGAGGTACTGGGTGTTGAGCACCTGGGCCTCGGCGAATACGAAGTCGAGCGTGGTGCTGGATGGCACCGCGGCGTTCCAGTTGTCGATGCCTTTCACGATGGTG
>JAWXBD010000066.1:0-40470 GCA_034439815.1 Phycisphaerae bacterium | reverse complement strand
GCGCTCGCGTGCGGCGTCACGGCGCGCCGGTCGCCGTCAGAGCGCGACGCTGGCGGAGTTTTCTGCGCGCTTCATACTTGATGAATAATCCGGGATAGCCGGGTGTCGCCATCTGATAGCCGCATGCGACGCAGGCGCCTTGCGCGCGCCGCAGCCGCCTGCGCAGCGCCTGCAGTCCGCCCAACAGCAGCCACGCGATGAGCGCGGTCGCAACCCAAAAGACCATGCTCGCGACCGCCCCGGTGTGGGAGATGCTGATGGCACGCAGCGAGCCTCCCGCTGCCGGATCGGTGATGGTGGCCAGGATGTCCTCGCGCGGATCTGCCCGCCGAGCGAAGACGCCCGCGCCGCGGAGCGTTCCCTGGCAATCGATCGCGCCATTGCGGAGCTGCCCCCGTCATACCGCGATGTCATTCGACTGCGGATCGTCCATGGGATGTCGACAACAGACGCTGCGCTGGCGATGAATCGAACCCCCGGCGCACTCAGCGTGCTTCTCTGCACAGCCGTGCGCCGTCTTGGCGAAACGCTGCGCGAGGAGAGGCAGGATCACCGATGATCGCCGGCGCGTCCGACGGATGGAACGGATCGACCGAAGACGCAGAGGGCGGATTGCCCGGAGCGAACGGCGCGGTGAGTGAAGGCCTCGCTGACGTGCTGGCTGGGGTCCTCGACACGCTGCGCGATGATCCATCATCGAGTCTCGACGTGCTGATTCGGCGCCACCCGCGGCAAGAGTCCGAGATCCGTCAGCTCGCTGAAGTGGTCCGCCTCGTGCGCGAGAACAGCGACTCGCCGGCGTGCGGGCCGATGCTCGACTTTTACGAACTCCAGAGGCCCGGCGCATTGGTCCTGGGCGACTTCCGACTGCTGCGCGAAGTCGGCCGCGGCGGGATGGGCGTGGTGTATGAAGCTGAGCAGATTTCCCTCGGCCGTCGCGTTGCGCTGAAAGTGCTTTCGCCCGGGATTCGTCTATCGGCGCGTCCACCGAGCGGTTTCGCCGTGAGGCGAGCGCTGCCGGTGCACTGCATCACACGCGCCTTGTGCTGGTGTATGCGACGGGCGTGTGGGGCGGCGTGCCGTATTACGCGATGCAGTTCATCGACGGCAGCTCGCTCGCGCAGCGCATTCATGCACATCGAGTCCGTCAGCGATCGGGTGATGTGCACGCCTCTGAAGCATCGGGCCATGACGGCACACCGCTCGATCCGCGCCTCGTAATGCGTTGGGGACATGGCATTGCCGACGCTCTCGCCTACGCCCATCGACACGGCATCCTGCACCGCGACGTGAAGCCGTCGAACATCATCATCGATCGCACCGATCATGCATGGATCACCGACTTCGGCGATCGTTGATCTTCTGCTGGAGAAGGAACCCGATCGCCGCTACCCAAGCGCGACAGTGCTGGCGGAGGACATTCGCCGCGCACTCAGCGGCGAGCCGCTGCTGCTTCGCCCACCGGGCCGTATCGAACTCGCACGACGATTTGTCGCTGGACACCGCATCGGTGTAGCACTGGCTACTGCGGCCGCGCTGATTGATGCCCTCGATCTTGTCGCGCGGTCGTGCGACAGTCTTGACGATTCGCAGGGCGCCGTGGTGGCGCGGCGGGCCGCACTCCGACTCGCGGGAGAAGCCAAACCACTCGACGATGTGCTCATCGACGAGGCGGCCTTCTATCTCGCGGCAACGCTCGCGGAATCTGCTGATCCCGGCGATCTTGTCGAGGCGCGAACACTGCTCGAACGGACACGCGCCCGCCTTATCGAGAGTGACCAGGGCGGGCACCTTCTCGCAGAGCTCGTGGAGGGCATTCGCGCCAACGTCGCAGAGGCAAACGGCGATGTGGTCAAAGCCGAGCAGCTGTTCCGAACGTCATTGAGCATCAAGCGCCATCTACGGTGCAGGTCATGAGGAGGTCGCGGCAACGCTGGGCAACTACGGAAACTTCCTCGCGCGGCATGGACGCTACGAAGACGCGATCACCCACGGTGATGAATCCATCGTGATGCTCCGAGAAGCGTTCGGCGATGAGCATCCAAGGACGCGCCGAGCGATCGAGCGTCGGGCGGAGTGGAGCGCGGCGCTGGAGTCGCGCTGCTCTGTTCCATGAGTGATGGACCCGCAGCGCACAGATCGCGCACATTGCATCAGGCGCGCGGCGGGACCAATGGAACAATGAGGGCCACGGGCGCCGGGATCATCTTCGCAACGCGCCATGCGGCAAGAGCCAGCGGCAGCATCGCGAGCGCGCCAAGCATCTGCACGATCGCTGTCCCGATGCGCAGCGCCATCGGCGTCGGCGGGATCTGCGGAATGCCGCCTTGGCCCGACATCAGCGCTGCCATGTTCGGCACGACCACCGGCTGAAAGATGAGCGCGCCGATGCCTTGCAGAGCCGCCGCGATCAGCACCACGATCGCCAGCGTCCGCACCAGCGATGCGAATGGGAGCGAACATTCGGTTGCCACCCCGAGCTGCGTCACGAAACGCACGGTCAGATACAGCGTGGTCCAAAGAAGGCACGAGAATACGAGGGCGAACACGAGAACCGCCCGCGGCAGCGCGAGCGCTATGCCGCCACAGCAGCTCATCAGGGCGAATGAGGCCACACACGACCACAGTGCAATTGTCAGGTGCTGCGCCGCCGGGCGAATCTGCGGCCACGCCTGGTGCGCTATTCGCGTGGTGGCGATGAGCCACGCAAGCCACCAGATCGCCATCACAATGATCGTAATGCAGCCGACAAGCATGGTGACGCCGAACGTGCCGATGTTGATGCTGGCGATGCCCGTCGCGCCGGTTCGCGCAACTCCGCCCGGCTGCGACGACGTGAACATCTGGGTCGGATCAAGAAAGAGCACCATGACGCCGTTGGCTGCGGTGCACATCGCGTATGCGATCGATGCCACGCCTCCCAATCGCAACGCATTCCGCATGCGGGAAAGCCCGCGCTGTGCTGGATCGTTCCAGCATGCGATCGAACGCCACACCGCGAGGCCGCATTCGGGACACGGTCCTTGGGGGGACGCGCAACGCAAGCCAAAGCCGCACGTGGCGCACGTCAGTCCAGGAGGATTCTGGTGTGTCGGGTTCATGCATCCACGGCGGGACTCGCCCAGCACTCACGATTCGTCGTTGGGAACCTCGACGGGCGGCGCCGGCTGCTCGGGCTCGTCGGCTGGCGGCGTCACCGTGGGCTTGGTTGACTTCACACTCCCCGCGGGAACCGCCGGCCACATGTCCGGCCGCCTGCCGCCCAGAAGCGTCCACACGTCGTTGAAGTAGCGGTCTGCCTCGTTCCAGCTGTGACTGGGAACGCAGAGGGTGCGGACCTTGAAACTCGCAACGGGCGGATCGGTCGGATCGAGCACGATCGAGAATTTCCACTCCTGATCTTCGAGCCGGTCCCATTGCCCTGCCGGATCCTGGTACCGGCGCAGCAGCCGCCAGATCTCAATCCGGCCGCTGCCTTCGTCGGCCCAGACATCGTTTTCGATCACGTGCCAGTCGCTGTAACTCGGACTCTCCGCCGTCTTGACCATGGCGGTCCAGACTTGGTCGGTCCATTGCGCATCGGTGTGCGCACCGGTGTCGGGGCCCGCAAATGTCTCGGTGTGCGTCGTGCACCCGGTCGCGCCGGCAGCAAGTGTGAGCAGCGAAAGAATCAGGATGCGGCGTTGCATGAGAAGGTGATCGGCAGTTTGGCGTGGTGGCGATGAACGGAGGGTGGCGGCGACCTTCGGAGAGGTGGTGCGTCGCGCTCTGCTCGCTCGCCGCTGAGGCACGGAGGGCTGGAGGGCACAGAGCAGAGCGTAAGCGAGTCAGTTCCGGATTGAGAATCCGTCGAACTCCGCCGTCGGGACGGTGCGGTTTTGATTGACCTTGGTGATGTTGTTCTTCATTGCCTCGTACACACCGGCGAGGAACGAGTCGATCTCGTCAGGCGCCCCTTCGATGACGCAGAGCACGGAGCCCTCGTCCTCGTTACGGACGTAGCCGCTGAGGGCGAATCGCAGGGCGATGCGCTTGGCCGTCATGCGAAAGCCGACGCCTTGGACGCGGCCGAAGAACTGGAACGTGGCGCGGATCATGTCGCAATCACTCCGGGAGCGCCTCGTCGGGGATCTCGGCATTGTGAAAGACTTTCTGCACGTCGTCATGATCCTCGATCGCGTCGATCAGTGACAGCAGCCTGCGGGCGCTGTCCACGTCCAGCGACACGGTGGTCTGCGGGATGTACGCGATCTCGGCGTTCTCGATTGTGAACTTCGCCGCTTCGAGCGCGCCACGCACAGTTTCGAAATCGGCGGGCTTGCATGTCACCTGCACGTAGTCCTCGTCGGCGATGACATCGTCGGCGCTGTGCGCCAGCGCGACGTCCATCACCGCTTCCTCCGTCGCCGATGATGCGGGAATCACAATGATCCCCTGCTGGGTGAATCCGAACGCCACGGATCCGGGAACACCGAACTTGCCGCCGTTCTTGTCGATGACGGTCCGCAGCTCGGCAGCAGTCTTGTTTGCATTCGCTATCAGGAGATCGATCAGGATCGCGGTGCCGCCGGGGCCGAACGCCTCGTAGCGGACGGAGTCATAGCGTTCGCTGCCGCCTTCGCCTGTGCCCTTTTTGACGGCCTTCTCAATGGTGTCCCGCGGCATGTTCGCCGCCTTCGCTTCATCGATGGCGATGCGCAGCGATGCGTTGAACTTGATGTCGCCGCCTCCGCGCTGCGCGGCGACGATGATCGCGCGGCTGCACTTGCTCCAGATCTTGCCGCGCTTCGCGTCGACAGCAGCTTTGCGATGCTTGATGTTTTTCCACGCACTGTGACCAGCCATGAAGACATTCACTCTCTCGATAAAGAACGCACTGTCAACGGGACGCAGCAGGCGCGATCGCACCCTTGATGGGTGCAATATCCGGCGCGTTCCCCGCCGCGCACTGCGCCAACTTCTTCTCGGCGCGATCAATGACGCGACCGTAGTTCTTCTGCCACCATCTCGGTCCGTCGATCACCTCGACACCGTACTCGCTCCGCTGATGCTGACCGAGCACGCGCAACATCATCGACCGGCTGTACTCGCGGTCAGCGATACGACGGACATCGCGCCATGCTTCGATCGCTTTCACCTTGTCATCGGCGCGCCACATTGCATCGCCAAGATGATCAAAGGGTTCGATGCCGGGATTCGTGCTGCCGCGCTCGATCGCCGCGTTCAGCAGTGTGATCGCCTCGGAAAATCTTCCCCGCTTGTATCGCAGCCATCCGAGCGAGTCGAGCACTGCAGCATCGTCCGGCCGCTGCGCGTGCGCCTTCTCGAGCATCGCTTCGACCTCCGGGCCGCTGTCGCCCTGTTCGAGCCGCGCCCACGCGAGATTGTTCAATGTGCTGCCATGATCCGGATCCTGCTCGAGTGCCAGCGTCAGAATCGCCGTCGCGCCCGCATCATCGCCCACCATGCCGAACAGACCTGCAAGCTGGTAGAGACCGTCCGCTTCGCGCTCGGTCGGCAGCAGCTCCTTTGCGAACGGCCGCGCGCCGCGGGACCGCAGCAGGCCAAAGAGAGCGACCGCGTCTTCGGATCGCCCGGTGGCGGCCGCATCGAGTGTGAAGCAAATGACGCCGAGTCGCGTCGCAGTCGTGATATCAAGTCGTTCGTCGAGACGGAGAAGCGTGGCGACGAACTCCGAGCCATCGGCAAACCGCTCCTCCTCCGCGAACATCTGCGCCGCCGCCTGCCACGCCTGCGCTTCGCGCCCGGTGACGCCCGTCGGCGCACGTATCGCTGCTGACGCAGCCCGTTCCGCCAGCTGCCGTCGCCGCGTTGCGCTCTCGGCACCCGGCGTCTCAAGACTCACGAGCAGAGCAGCCCGCAGAACGAGCGCCGGATCCGCGCCGGCAGCATCGGGACCATGTGCCGCTGTGCGCTCCAGAAGCTCGTCACCAAAGCGAATCGTCAATCGTCGGCGGTCGTCCGACTCCGGAAGTCGCGCCGCGAGTTCGAGCGACGCAAAGACGTCGCGAAGCGTGAGCGTCGCGATGCGCTGCACGACATCGTCGAGAATTGCGACGGCGCGCGGAGCGTCGTCCGTGGCGAGCGACTGCGCCGCCTGCGTGAGATCGCGGCGGGCGCTGGGAGGATGTTCCGTGAGCAGCCGTGTCGCCAAGACGTCGGCTTCGTCGTTCCGCTGCAGCGCCCGCAGTGCAAACTGCAGCAGACGGACCGCAATCGGATCTTCGCCTGCGTCGGTTCCGTCGCCCGTTGCCCGTTCCAGCAGCCGTTCATACGCGTCGTCCGCCCGGCCATCCGCGATCGTGGTTTCCATCCACAACTGCCACGCACTGGTATCGGCCGGAGTCAGCAGCAGGCGGTTCTCCAAGATACTCAGCGCGTCGGCACGGCGATCCCCGGCGACAAGGGTTCGCACGACGGTGTTCAGGAGGTCCGGTTCGGTCACGTCCGACGCAGCACGGGCGTAGAGCCGTTCGAGCGCATCAGCGCCGCGGCCGCCTGAAAAGAGCCGCTCAACCGCGAGCTGCAGCGCAAGACTGCTTTGCGGAACTGCGTCGAGCGCCTCACCGCGGAGCGCGCTTGCTTGCGCCTTGTCTCCGGCGCTCGCTCTAGAACCGGCGGCGAGCGCATCGTTCAGACCCAGCAGCAGCCGCCATCCCGGTTCAAACGAGGGATCGACCGTAATGGCGGCGCGGGCGCTGACAATCGCGTCGCGTAACGCATCGGCGCTGCTCCGCCGGGCTGCGACATCCGCAGCGGCTTGGGCCATCAGCGTGAACGCCTGAGCGCGGAGGCGAGGATCGCCTTCGGATCGCGCCTCAACCGACTGCGCGATCGCGTGAGCCTGATCGCCGTCACCGCAGCGGCGCGCCGCCCGCGCAAGTTCAAGCTGGCTGCTCACATCATCCTTGGCGACACGCGGCGCCCACTCGTTAAGGAGCGACAACTCCTCAGCGGCGGCCGCGACGTGCAGCATGGCGCGGACGATGCGCTGGTCAACCTGCTCTGGCTGCGCCGCACTCGCTTGCATGCCGACATCCCACGCTGCGCCGGTGCGACCGAACTCCGCAAGAAGACGAATGCGAAGTGCGACGCACTCGGACGTCGTGCAATTGCTGGCGCTGGCCCGCACCAGCGCCGGCGCGTCAAGGCCGCAGCGAACGAGCGCTTCGATCACGCTGTCAGGATCGGACACGCACGCGTCGAGCTCCGCCGCCGCGATCTTGATGAGCTGCTCGGGACTCTCCCGTGCAGCGGAAGCGAAGAGCGCCTGCAGCAGCTTGCGGTCGGGACGCTGCGGATCGACGGCGCTCGCAAGCCGGTGCGTCGCCTCACGCGGATCGAGCGCCGCAACAAGGCGTGCCACTGCCGCATCGTGCGGCGGAGGGGCGAGCGCTTCCGACCACGCAATGATCGCCTCGCGCGACTCCAGGTTCGCCTCGAGCCAGGCAGCGAGCGCGATGGCTTCGTCGGTCGGACTGCCGCTCTCTCCACCGTCGACAAGATCCTGCAGCGCAGTCAGCGACTCGTCATCGCGCCCGTTCGCCATGTGACCCCACATCGCGCGGGCGACCAGGGCCGGCTGTGCAGCGATGGGTGCAGTCGCCGCGCCATCCGACATTGCACGCAACGCGCCGGACCACGCCGCACTCGCCTCCTCGATTGCGCCGAGCCGCGCGTGCGCGTCGCCGAGCATCGATCGCGCTTCGGCGCGTTGCCAGTTGTCGATGGTCGTCGTGGGGCGCGCGTTGGCAACGGTCAAGACTTCCACAATCGCCCGGTCGGCGCCGAGGTCGCGGAGGGCCCGCGCGAGTGCGAGTTCCACGGCAGTCTCCGCTTCCGCGCGGAACGACTGAAACGCTGCGCGCTTCGTGTCGTGAGGCAGCAGAAAGAGCGGCGCAAGCGCCATAATTGCCTGCTTGGATTCGCCGCGATTGGACGCCTGCAACCCGAGTGCCAGCAGCGCTTCCGGTCGTCCCGGATCGACCTCGAGCAGCCGTTCGTATATCGCCGTCGCCTTCTGCTGATTCCCGATGCGGCTGTACGCAAGCGCGAGCTCAGCGAGAATGGCCGGCGCAGCGGGATCAGCGGCCAGTGCCATCTCCAGCTTCTGAACTGCGACAAGCGCCTTGCCCTCCGTGAGCGCAGCCTTGCCCTCGACGTAGCGCTTGAGAGCGGTGAACTGCACGTCCGGTGCGATCGCTGCCCGCGGGGGTGCTGGCGGGCGTAGAGACGCGTCGGTATTCAGTTCGACAGCCAGCGCGGCAAGAATTTCCGCAAGGCTCGTCGCAGTCCACGGCCCCTCGGACGGTTCCGTAACACCGGGCAGGATGATCCACGGCGGATCCGGGATCGCGCGCTCATCCTGCGGCGCAGCGCCGGCCGCCAGCGTCAACGCCATGACGATCATCAGCGCCGCAGTCCATGCTGCGATCCGCTGGTGGCAGGGACGCCTCTCCACGCCGCGCAGCTCGCGTCGAGTTCCAACTGGAACCCGATGCGACCGGCTCACTTCTTCGCGCCCTTCGTGGCGGGCTTGCCGGCCGCACGCGCTTTTCCCGGCTTCGCGAGCTTGTGCGCGGGCTTTGCTTTCGGCTTTGGTGCCGGCTTGGGCGCCGCTTTGCTCTTGGCCTTCGGTGCCGGCTTCTTCTGCTTGACGGCCGACTTGCCCGTCTTGCCCGCGGTCTTCACCGCGCCTGTTGCGGCCTTGCGCGGCGCGGCTGCCGCAGCTGCCTTCGTTGCCGCGCGCGCGACTTTCGCGTCCTTCGCCTCCTTGGCGGCGAGTGCCTGCGCCGCCGCCTGCTGCGCCGCCTTGGCCGCCTGCTGCATTGCCTGGCGGGCCGCCTTCGCTTCTGCCCGCGCAGCAGCCTTCGCCGCCGCCTTGGCCTGTTCGACGCGCTCCGCTTCGGCCTTCGCTGCTGCCTCGGCCGCTTTCGCCGCTGCTTCCGCAGCCTTTTCCGCCTCGCGCCGCGCCGCACGCTCCGACGCCATCTGCGCTGCAAGTCGCACTTGCTTGTTCTTCTGCATCGCCTTGGGGTCCTTCTCCCAGGCGGCATCGACATACGCCGTCATTGCAAAGTGCAGCTTCATGGACTCATCGAGCGACGCCGACTGCTTGCCATTCAGGTGCACAAGGGCGTGTGCGATCTCGGCGGTGCTTGCTTCTTTGGCGACGAGTTTCTGCTCACGAAAAAGCTCCGCGAGTTGATCGTCGACCGGCACCATCGCTTGGCCGAAATGAAACAGGAGGATGCGGCTCGATACAAACGGCAGCATGCCGTCGAGATTCTCGACGTAGTGACGCTGCTCGCGCTTGCCGAGTGCGGTGACGTGATCGAGGCTGACTTTGTGCTCGCGCTTGTACAGGTCGTTCAGCGAGCGGCGCATGCGTGTCGCCCGTTCATCGACGAACGGATAGCGGCTGCCGAGGATGCTGATGATCTCCTCAGGAAGGCACACGCGCAGTTCGTTGAAGTCGACGCACTCCTTGCGGATACGCTCGATTGCCGCAGTCCGCTGCGCTGTGGACGCCTCCCACAGAAGAAACGACTCGACCAGCGTCTCGATCGGATCGGTCGCCGCCGGAGGCAGCGTCGCCGGCGTGTGTCGCTTCAGGATCGGCGCGAGCTTCATCGCGGAGAGCGTCGTCGCAGAGGCGTCGGTCTTCACAGTGGTGGGTCCTCAGAGGCGCTTCCGGGCTCGGAAGCAAAGAGCGGTCTTAGGCAGACTGCTGATCATTCGGTGTTGTCGTCGGGCTCAGCTTCGTGCACCGGGTCTTCGGAACCCGGCTGGTCTTCGGAACCCGGATGTTCTTCGGCGTTCGCTTCCTTGAGCGCGCTCATGAACGCGGCTTCGCGTTTCATCGAGTCATCGAGTTCGAAGGACAGACGCGGCACGCGTCGCAGCCGCGTCGCCTTGCGGACCGCAGCTTCTAGGTGCCGCGTCGCTGACACGATGCCCGAGAGCGTGAGCCGACCGCGGTCGGCCGGCAGCACGCTGATGCGGACTCGCGCAAACGTCATGTCGGGCGAAAGATCGACGCCGACGACCGACACCATGCCCTGCACGCGCGGATCATTGAGACCGCGCAGCAATCGCTCGCGCAGCACGCGCGAGATGAGCGAAGCGATCTGCGCCACGCGCGGGGACGGCGCGCCGCCGCCGCGCCGCTCGGCTCCTTCGAGAGCCGCGGCGAGCGAGGACTGATGTGGCGGGCGTGGCTTCTCTGACGACATGAGGAACCGAAATGGAAGCAAGTGGCAATCAGATGGACACCGACGCGACGCGTCAGAGCGAACGGGACACGGAGATCGTCTTGTAGCACTCGAGCACGTCGCCGACCTTGATGTCGTCGTAGCCGACGATCTTCATGCCGCACTCCTGACCGGCACGAACGTCCTTGGCGTCGTCCTTGAAGCGCTTGAGCTGCTCGAGCCGGCGATCCTTCTCGATGACAATGCCGCCGCGCGTGACACGGATCTGGGCGTTGCGTTCGATCGTTCCGTCGAGCACGTAGCAGCCGGCGATCATGCCGACCTTCGAGATCCGAAACGCCTGACGCACTTCCGCGTGGCCGAGCACTTCGAGCTTGAGCTCCGGTGCAAGGAGTCCCGATGCTGCCTTGACGACATCATCGGTGAGGTCGTAGATCACGTCGTAGAGCCGGATCTCGATGCCGCGCGCTTCTGCAAGCGAGCGGGCCTTCGAGGAGCTCGTCACGTTGAAGCCGACGATGATCGAGTTGGTGGCCTCCGCGAGAGCGATGTCGCTTTCGTTGATTCCGCCGACGGCACAATGCTTGACGCTGACCGCGACCTCGTCGCTCGAGATCTTGACGAGGACAGCGCGAAGCGTTTCGACCGAACCCTGCACGTCGCCCTTGACGACGAGCGAGAGCTCCTTCCGCTGACCCTTTTCCAGATGCTGGAAGATGTTGTCGAGCGTGATCTTCGGCGCTGCGAGTTCGCGTTCGCGATCGAGACGCCGCCGCTCTTCGGCAGCCTGCTCGGCGGCCTTCAGCGATTCGACGACGTAGAACTTGTCACCGGCGTCAGGGAGCTGATCGATGCCGGAAATCGCCACCGGACTCGACGGCAGCGCGACCTGTCCGCGTTCGCCACGACCGCTGACGATGTCGCGCACACGACCGAAGCCGCGGCCGACGACGATGAAGTCGCCCTTCTTGAGCGTGCCTTCCTGGACGATGACGTTCGCGACCGGTCCACGACCCTCTTCCATCTTCGCTTCGAGCACGGTGCCGCGGGCGGTTCCGCCGAAGTCGGCCGTGAGACCGAGCAGATCGGCCTGATAGTCGAGGATGTCGAGCAGATCCTGAACGCCTTCGTTCTTCGTGGCGCTGGTGCGGATGACTTCCGTCTTGCCGCCCCACTCGACCGGGTTCAGCTCGTGCTCCGCAAGCTGCCCGAGAATGCGCCGGATGTTCGCTTCGGTTGCTTCCGGCTTGTCGATCTTGTTGAGAGCGACGACGAGCGCGACGCCTGCGGCCTTCGCGTGATTGATGCTTTCGATTGTCTGCGGCATGACGCCGTCATCGGCTGCGATGACGAGCACCACAATGTCGGTGACCTTGGCACCGCGTGCACGCATGTTCGTGAACGCTTCGTGGCCCGGCGTATCGATGAACGTGACGAGACGTGTCGTCTCGCCGCCCTTCACCGGCACCTGGAACGCGCTCGTCGCCTGCGTGATGCCGCCCGCTTCGCCCGCCGCGACGTTCGCATTGCGGATCCGGTCGAGCAGACTCGTCTTGCCGTGATCGACGTGGCCGAGAATCGTGACCACCGGCGCGCGCGGACGGACGTCCACCTTTTCACGGTCGGCGAAGCGCGACTCAATGATCTCGGCGGCCGACTTGCTTTCGACAACGATCAGTTCGATGTCGAAGTCCATCATGATTTCCATCGCCCGCTCGGAGTCGATGGACGCATTGATCGTGGCGACGGTGCCCGAGAGGAAGAGCTTGCGGAGGATGTCCGCGGCCTTCACACCCGTAGCGGCCGACAGCTCTTTGATCGTGATCGGTTCGCTGATGCGGACTGGCTCGTTCTCGGGTTCTTCTCCCGGACGGGTGCCGCCCGGTCCCGACTTTTTCAGACTGTCGCGCCGATGGGACTTGAAGAAGCCTTCCGAGCGCGACAGACGATCTTCGCGCTCGCGAAGATCCTGCGGGCGCCAAGGCTCTCCAGGCGCGCCTGGCGCTGCGCCCGCGCGGGCGAGGCGTCCGCTGCGTCCTGCATCATCGCGGCGTCCACCACGACCTGCCGCGCCGCCGCGACGATCATCGGTCCGTCCGCTCGCGCCGCCAGTCGTGCCTCCGGTTCCGCTGCCGCCCGTGCGGCCAACGCGCATCGGGCCACCGGCGCCGCTCGTGGCACTGCGCGGTCGCGGCGCCGGAAGCTGTTCCGGCGCTTCGATGCGAATGACCTTCGGGCCCGCCATCGCGGATTTGATCGGGAGCTCGAGCTTGGGTCCCACCGGCTTGACGATGTCAGGCCGCTTGGGAATGTTCATGACCGGCGGGGCCTGCGGCTCAAAGCTCACATTGCCGTCGCCACCCATATCTGTTGCCGCGTCGCCAGCTGTTTGAGGACCTCGCCGCGCCGTCCCTTCGCCGGGCTGCGGCCCGCCATCCGGACGGCGCGTGGGCCGCTGCGGCGTGGCGGGACTGTCGGTCGGCCGCGCCGTCTGCGCAGCGCGTTCACGAGCGCCGGCCGAGGCGCTTGCTGCGCTTTGCGTGCGATGCGACGGTGAGCCTGGCTTGGTGCTCGCCGAACCGCGCTGGTGCTGCGCGGAGGGAATTGGCGTCGGAACGTTGCCGCGCGTTCCCGGCCGCGCAGCCGGTGCGTCAGCCTTCGGACCTTCGGGCGCGTGTGTCCGCGCCGAGGCAGTCTGACTGGATTGCCCGCCAGCACCGGCTTGGCGCTGCGGCGCCTCAGCGCTGCCGGCGCTCTTCGCGTGCGGCTTCGCCTGATGCTTCGAGTCGTGGATTTCCGGTTCGTCGGCGTCCGCTTCGGGGTCCGCTCCGGCGTTCAGGGACGTCTCGGCTTGGGACGCGGTGCGGTCAGCTGCGCGCGGCGCAGCCGAATTCTCCACCGGGTGACCGGCGTGCGGCTTGCCATGCGCAGCTGGCGACGGCGCAGCCGCGTGCGTATCCCTCGCGACATGCTCAGCGAGCGACGCGCCGCCGGAGGCCTCGCCGTCCGGCTTGGTTTCGCGGGACTCCCGCGTGGGGGTGGTAGCCGAGTGGCCTGCCGCTGGATGGGCTGGCACTGGATGCGACGGCGCCGCGCCGTTCGATACAGCGTCAACAGCCTTCTTCGCAGCCTTGCGCGCGACCGCCGGAGGCGCCACTGCTTCGGGGACCGGAGCGCGCGCAGCGTGCTCTGACTTCCCATCAGAACTTGCTGGCGCATCCGCTGCGTCCGCCGCCGCGGGGGCGCCGCCGCTGAACCACTCACGGATCGTCTGCGCGAGTCCGACAGATACCGGCGACAGATGGGCGGTGATGCCCGGAATCTCTTCAGCCTGGCACCGGGCCACGATGTCTTTGGAGTTGACACCCAGCTCCTTCGCGAGCTGGTGGACCTTCAAAGCGGTCTTCTTCACAATCGTCAAGCGGATCTCCTCGCCTCAGGCGTGTCCCGAGGCGTACGGCGTTGCGACCGGAGCGGTCTCAAACGCCTTCTGTCTCACCGTCCCAACTCGTCCCTGCGACCCAACTCAATATCCGTCAGCCATTGCCGCCGCCCAAAATGTTTGCAGCGGCAGCTTCCGCCGCCGCGTCCGGTACTGGCACCGCAGCACGCGCTGAGTAGCCGCTCCCGGGTGCCGCTGCCCCGCCGCTCGCACCGGCGGATCCCCCGCCGAGAATGCTGTCCGTCGCCGCACGGTCTTCGGCAGCCCGGGCGCTCGCTTCAGCCTTGTCGCGCGCCTGCTGCTCGGCGACTTCCTTCGCCCGCTCCGAGCACGTCACGACGACGCGCTCAGCAAGCTCTTCACTCATGCCGAGTTCCTGCACCAAGACCGGTGTTCCGACCTCTTCGATATCGAACACGCTGATCATGCCGAGCGCGCCCATGCGATCGAGCATCTCGTCCGTAACGCCTTCCACCGATCGGAGCGTCGCCTCGACAATTTCGAGGCCCTTCGCAAATTCGGCGGGTGTCAGAATATCGATGTCCCAACCGGTGAGTCGGGCTGCGAGCCGCACGTTCTGGCCGCGGCGCCCGATCGCGAGCGAGAGCTGGTCATCACGGACGATGATCGTCGAGCGTCCGAGCTCAAAGCACAGGCTCACCTCTTCGACCTCGGCCGGCTTCAACGCGTTCGCGATCAGAATCTGGCTTGACTCGTTCCAGCGGACGATGTCGATCTTCTCGCCACCAAGCTCGTCAACAATGTTGCGGATCCGGCTGCCGCGCACACCGACACATGCGCCGACCGCGTCAACCTTGGAATCGATCGAGGAGACGGCGAGTTTCGTGCGGAAGCCCGGCTCGCGGGCCATCGCCTTGATCTCAATCACACGCTCGGCGACTTCAGGCACTTCGGTCTCGAAGAGCTTGCGGATGAAGTCGGGATGCGAGCGCGACAGCACGATCTTGACCTGGTTCACCGCGTCGCGCACATCAAGGATCAGGCACCGCACGCGATCACCGGGCTGAAACTGCTCGCCGGGAATCTGCTCAGAGCGCGGCATGAAGCCTTCGGCACGATCGATCTGGACGACCAGCGCCCCGCCCTCGTAGCGCTGCGCCACGCCGGTCACGAGCTCGCCCTGACGCTTCGCGAATTCATCGAGCAGGCTGTTCCGCTCGTCCTCGCGGAAGCGCTGGATCATGACCTGTTTGGCGGTCTGCGCGGGAATGCGACCGAGCGTCTCGAGCCCGATGAACTCTTTGACATCGTCCTCGGTGTTGCGCCAAAGCGTGATCTTGCCGCTCAGACGATCCATCTCGCAGCCGAATTCTTCGGTATCCAGCGAGTTGAAATGCTTGCGCGCCGCGCTGATCATCGCCTGCTCGAGATCGTGGAAGAGGAGCTCGCGATCGATGTTCCGGTCACGGGCGATCGAGTCGAGAATGCGAAGAGTTTCAGAGTTCATGGCGCTTGAGGAGGAGAGAGGATGTCAGGATGTCAGGATGTCGAAACAGTCAGCACAGTCGGCGAAAAAACACAACGGCCACGCGAGCTCCATAGCCCGAGTGGCCCCGCTGTCCGACGACGGTGGTATGGAGTCACCGCGGTGCGGCAGCCTCCAATTCCGTCGACACCAGTTTCGCAAGAGGATCGACGGTCGTTCCAGCGCTGGAACGGCGGCCGAACGCCTCGCCGCAGATTGAGTCATCGACGCGGTCAAGCGTCATGAGTCGACCACGGACCGGCCGAGCGAACGATCCTTAAGGACCGCCGAGCGGACGGTGAAACGGGCTGCGAGGTCGGTGGGTGCGAGGTCTGCCATGACCACAAACCACAGGTCCGACGACACGGACAACGAGCAAAGGGTCCCCATTGATGGCACGTGACGCCTCCCGATGAGGACAGCACTGCCCGAAGAGAAGAAGCGAGATTATACGGGCCACAGGGCAGAAGCGTCAATGCGCACGCTCACATCGCTCCCCGCGTGCGCGAGGTTTCGCTCGGACGCGGCAGTGGGGACCCCACCGCGTGCGATCAGAAGCGATCGGCCGCCGTCACCGCTCGGGCAATCCGTAGCGCCCGGCTGCCGCGGTTCTGGCCGATGGTCGCGAAGAACTTCGGCCGGCCGCCCACGCTCAGGACGACCGGCTCCGCTGCGCTCTTGCCCGTCAGGATCAGATCGCCCACCTCAAGGCTGAGGAGATCGGCCACCGTCATCGAGGTCTCGGCGAGGGTCGCTTCGAGGGCCATCCGGGCACCCCCGAGCTCACGCACGAGCCGCTGGCCGAACTTTTCCGAGTCTTCCTTGTGGCCCGGAACGGCCCAGGTCTGGGCGCTCAGCCGGTCCATGATCGGTTCGATCGTGTTGTAGGGAATGCAGAAGCTCATCGTGCCGGCGCGTTTGCCGAGCTTGACCTCAAACTGGATCACGACCACAACTTCGTTTGGTGGAACGATTTGCATCAGCTGCGGGTTCGATTCCATCTCGCCAAGCTCGAACTCGATCGGCATCACCGTCGACCACGCCTCGCTCATCACCTGCATGGCGCGGTTGAGGATCTTCTGGATCAGCCGCTGCTCGATCAGCGTCACCGGCCGCTGCGGGACAAACAGCTCTTTGCCACTGCCGCCGAGGAGTCGGTCAATGATCGGATACACCGCCAGCGGGCTCATTTCGAGGCAGAAGGCCCCGCTGAGGGGCGGCCCTTTGACGAGGCTGAAGGACGTCGGATTTGGCAGGCTGGCCGCAAATTCCGCGTAACTCATCTGCGATGCCTGGGCGACGCGGACCTCGACGATGGCCCGCAGGAACCCGGAGGCCGCGGCACCGAAGTTGCGGGCAAAGGTCTCGTGCAGCGTCTGCAGCGTGCGCATCTGCTCTTTGCTGATGCGCTCGGGTCGCTTGAAGTCGTAGTCCTTGATCTCGATCTTCTCGTTCTCGTGCAGCGTCTGCGAGAACATTTGCCGAGGGGCTTCTTCCTCAAGTTCGCCGTTGCTCACAGCGTTCAAGAGGGCGTCGATATCGTCCTGATTAAGTACGTCGTCCGCCATTGGAGATCCCAGACCCGTCGTTCCGTCACAAGTCGTTCCGTCACAAGAAGACCGACTGTCGATATCGGAAGCTTGGAGTGCCGCCCTTGACAGGGCACGCCCGGATTCGTGCGGGAATCGACCCCGGAGGGCCAAGATCGCTTCGTGAGCGGGACAACCCACGGGCACACCGCGGCCTTTCCAAGGAGAAGGAATGAGCGTTCGTCGCGCCCTGGCACACCTTGGGACGAACTTTGATTTCTGGCATCATCTATGGAGAGGCTGTCAGCTCGCCGCCAAAATAGCGCTGCCGAGCCCCGCAAGATCCCCCCGCTCCGCTGCGTTCGCTCCGCAAACCCCTTTGATTCCACCCCCGGACGCTTTCCCCAATGCCCCGCGATCCCGCCGGCCCGCCCACTCCGACAACCCGATTCGATCTCATCCGCCTCGCACATCGGTGCGCCGCCCTCCTGCTTGCGGTCTGCATAGGCATGACGGCGTCCGCCCAGTCGGGGGGGACAGGCGTCCCTGGAGCTCCAGGTCAACCGGGCACCTGGACCCCGCCAGGCGCGCTGTTCGGTGGTGCGGATGAACTGCAAGCGGTCCACGGAGATTCGCGCGACGCGGCCACGCCGAGTCTCGTCCTCAGCCGGACGCAGATGCGTGCCGGTGACGACTTCGCGATTGCTGTGGTCTTTGACATCAAGCGCGAGTGGCACCTGTGGACGCAGGAAGGCGCGCGGCCGCCCGAAGGCGTAACGGGTGTAGCCAAATTCGACAGCGCCATCTGGACGGAACTCGATGTTCCTGCCGCGGCCGGAATCACGACGTACCCGCAATTCGCGCAGTGGCCCGAGGCCCACATCATCGAGGGCGATCTCGCGGGCGACGGCGTCCACAAGTACCTCGTCTTCGAAGGCTTCGCAAAGGTGTTCGTGCCGGCGACAGTGCAGGCCAACACCAAACCGGGCAAGTACACGATCCGCGTGCTGGTCACGTTCCAAGCCTGCAAGGACGTTTGTCTCAATCCGGTCTTCGAACACGAACTCACGGCAGAGATCGAAGTCGTTGGTGCAGGGGATGTGATCGCCACTGCGGATCCTGATCCGGTGTTCGGCAGTTTCGACTCCAGGATTTTCGGTGACATCAGGGGCGGCACAGCGGTCGCGCCCGCAGTCATCAAATTTGATGTGTTCGGCTGGACGTTTGAGATCGACGCGCAAGGTTGGGGATTCGTCCTGCTGCTGCTGGTCGCAGCGATCGGCGGACTGCTGCTGAATTTCACGCCGTGCGTGCTGCCCGTCATACCGCTCAAGATCATGGGGCTCGCCAACTCGGGCGGCTCGCGCGCACGCACGTTGCTGCTCGGTGCCGTGATGTCGCTCGGCGTCATTGCGTTCTGGGCCGCGCTCGGCATTGCCGTGACAAGCATCAACGGTTTCACCAGCACCAATCAGCTGTTTCAGATCCCATGGGTCACGATGACGCTCGGCGTGGTGATCGGGATCATGGCCATCGGAATGATGGGCGCGTTCGCAGTCGGGCTTCCGCAGTGGGTCTACGCGATCAACCCCAAGCACGATTCACTGCCTGGTTCCTTCGGCTTCGGCATTATGACGGCGGTGCTCGCGACGCCATGCACCGCACCACTCATGGGTGCGGCGATGGCGTGGGCCACGACGCAGCCGATGCAGACGGTGCTCATCGTGTTCACCGCCGTGGGCACCGGCATGGCCTTGCCATACCTCGTGCTGTCCGCGTGCCCTTCGCTGCTGGCGAAGATGCCGCGAACGGGTCCTGCCAGCGAACTGATCAAGCAGGTGATGGGACTGCTCCTGCTTGCGGCGGCGGCGTACTTCGTCGGAGCTGGGCTCAGCGGATTCATGCGGGTCGAAGTCGATCCGCCTTCACGCATCTACTGGTGGGTCGTCGTGGCCTTCAGTGCGGCAGCCGGAGTCTGGCTCCTGATTCGCACGATCGCGATCACCAGCCATGCCGGTCGCCGCGTCGTCTTCGGCGGCATTGGCGTGTTGATCGTCGCTGTGAGCGCGTTCATCGGGGTGGAGCAGACATCAAAGGGCCCGATTGCGTGGACGTACTACACCGAGTCGCGGCTCGCCGAAGCGACCACGCGCGGCGATGTTGTCGTTCTCGAGTTCACCGCAGAGTGGTGTCTGAATTGCAAGCTGCTCGAAGCCACCGTGCTGCACGCGCCCGAGGTTGCATCGGTGCTCAACGGAGCGGGCGTCGCCGCCATCAAGGTCGACATCACGGGAAACGCAAAGGCAGGCAACAAGAAGCTGAACGACTCGGGAAGCGTCACGATCCCGTTCCTGGTCGTGCTCGCACCGGACGGCCAGCCAGTGTTCAAGGGCAGCGAGTACACGCGGCAGCAGATCATCGATGCAGTCGCGGCTGCGCGCGGCACAGCGAACGTGTCGACGAGCAGCAGCACGGCCAGCGTCACGAAGGTCTCTGGCCCACCGCGCGACCTGTGAACATGTTCATCTACACCGTCAGCGCCACATTCACCGACGCGGCCGTCGCCGATGAATGGGTCGCGTGGCTCCGCGACGGGCATCTCGCGGATGTCATGCGCGGCGGCGCGCTGGACGCCGAAGTCGTGCGCGTGGATGGCGCGGAACTGGTGTACGAGGCGCGGTATCACTTTGCATCGCGCGAGGCATTCACTCGCTACGAACGCGATTTCGCGCCGGCGCTGCGCGCGGAAGGCGTTGCGAAGTTTCCAACGTCGCGCGGTGTCGATTACCGCCGCTCCACCGGCGATGTCGTACTCCCCCGCGGCTGATTCGGCGCTGGCACCTGCAGCGGCCAGAACGGCGGCGGCGGCGGTCCGCCGGCCAGCGCCTGTTCGGCGAGCTTCACACGCTGTGCGAGCACCGCGCGCTGCGGCGGCGTCATCTGCGCCAGTGGATCGAGTGCGAGATCGGCGTCAAGTTCCATCGCGCGCTTCCATGCCTCGACGGCGCCGCGCAGGTCGCCGGAGGCCGCGCGCAGCTCACCGAGATCTGCGGTGCGCGCCACCGAGCGCGGCTCGAGCTGAAGCGCCACGTTCGTCGCCTCGATGGCATTCTTCAAGACTAGAGCGTCCGGCGCAGCGCGGACGCGCTCACCGAGCAGGTCGGCAAACCGCGCCGCAAACCGCGGCATGCGCCAGCGCTCGGCCGCCTCGTACGCCACCCGCGCCGCTTCGTTGTGCAGGACTGGATCGATGATCGCCTGCGTGCGCATGCCGACCGTGCGCCGACCGGCGGCCGCGAGTTGCTTGATCGCCGCGTCGATCGGTGTCCAGTTCGTCGGCGCCATCGCGTCGGCCTCCAGAAGAAGATCGGCAGCTTTCGCGCGCTGCCCGCTGTCGACGTGGCGAAGCACCGCGATGATCTGATCGAGCCGATCGGGCGCGGTCGAGCGCAGTGCGATGTTCAGCTGCGCCGCAGACTCGACGCCCCCAAGCTCCGCAACCAGCGCAAGCAGTGCCCGCGACTCGGTGCCATCGGCGTTCCCTGCAGCGATCTCCGGCCTGGCGCGATCGAACGTCTCGCGCAGCTCAGCGAGCGGCGCCACTTCGTCAATCGCGCGGTCTACCACGCGATCCTGCAGAAACTGCGGCACTGCGCCGACCGTAATGATGCAGAGCGCTGCGGACCATGCGAGCACGGCGCTGACGCGCGATCCGAATGCCGACATCGCGGCAAGCGCCGGCAGCGCCGCGATCGAGCCCAGCACGACGAACGTCCAGACCACCATGCCGGGCTGGAAGAAGATCATTTCAACCTGCGCCTGCGCGAGCACCGCGGTCAGCGCGGCAAGCAGCGTCGCCGTGACGTGCCCGCCCTGCCGCACGCATTGGCGTACCCAATGATCGACGGCGATCCACACGACGATGAATCCGCAGAGCATGACCACGCGCGTGACGATCCACGCCGGTGTGAGCATCGCCGGCTCGGCGAGCGCCATGACCGCAAGGATCGCGCACGCGATCATCACCGACGCACGCAGCGGTGACGACCAGGTCCGCTCATCACCCTCATCGCGACGCGGGCGATCGACAGCGGCCGGTTCCCGCTCCGGGCGGCGCCACAGCAGCCGCGCGACGACGGCGACCCAGGCGAGTCCGAGCGGTCCGAGCAGGACGAACCAGTCGACAACCATCGCGTGCGTGCTGATGACGTCCTCAGGACTGCGCGCGGGCTTCGTGCGCAGGTACACGTTCTGCAAGCCGTCGGGACCGACACCGAACGGCATGGCCTCCGGCGCCGCCCGCAGCGCACCTTCGAGATAGTGGGCACGAAACAGCAGACTTCGTTCGTTGCCGAAATCTTCGGGAAGCGCGCCGCGCAGCGCGGGCGCAGCCGCAGCGAGCGCGATGATCGCGAACGCCACCGCCGGCGCGAATCGCGCGAGCCGAGGTGTCATGCCGATCGCAAGCACCATTGCGCCGCACGCCGTAGCGACGATGGCGCCTTTGGAGAAATTGAGAACGACGAACGCGGCGCACCCGCATGCGAGCAGTGCGGCGAGGAGTAACGAGCGATCCTGCCGGCGGGCGAGCGCGAATCCTGCGAAGAACACCGTTCCGAACGCCATCATGGCGGAGAAGATATTGGCGAGTCCAAACCAGCCGGACGATTCGGCCTGCGTCACGCGCCGTTCAAATGACCGCGCAGGCGCACTGGCGGGATCCCAGCCGCGCTCGGCAAAAAAACGGGCCTTCTCCTCCAGAAACTTCGCCACCGTGACGGGATGCTCGATCCACCGCTGCTCGGCGCCGCGCATGAGAAGCGGAACAAGCACGGCCGCGCAGCCCGCGATCAGCAGGCGGCGCTGCGCCGGATCGCGAGCCAGATGCGCCGCAGCCACGCCGGCGAATGCGGCAGCGAGCCATGTCGCGCCGCGAAAGAGATCGCTCATCTGCGACCAGCCATGCAGCATGACGGAAATGCCGGGAAGCGCAGCGAGGACGACAAGCCACGTGATGACACGACGTCCAGCGCGGTACTCGCTCAGGAACGCGGTGCCGCTCGCGATCAGGAGGAGCGCGTCGAGAACGAAGCTGCCCGTCGGTCCCAGTCCGGGATACGGGCTGGGATCCACCGCAGGATCGGAGTCGAAGCGAACCTGCGGCACGATCGCGACACACACGCGGATCGTCGCGACCGCGATCAGCACGAGCGTCGCCCACCGCGCGAGCGATTCCTTACGTTCCATCGCGCGCACTCCCGGCGCTTCGATCCCGAAGCGGCGTGTGCACCGCACGCTCGAGCACCGCGATCACGATGAGCACTAGGACTGTCTGCGCGCCGATGAGCAGCGCCTGCCACGGCTGCAGCGTTCCCAGGACGATGCCGCCAATACCCGTCACTGCACCGAGCATCCACAGCACGCCGACCGCCGCGGGGCGCGAAAGCCCCAGTCGCACGAGCCGATGTGAGAAATGCTGATGATCTCCGACAAACGGCGACTTTCCCTGCGCCAGGCGAATCGCCGAAACGGTGAGTATGTCGTAGAGCGGAATCGCCAGCACCGCGACAGGCATGAACACGCCGTACCACGCGCTGCCGAGGGCGAATGTCGGATCTTCGGTATCGACGAACGTCGTGCGTGCCACCAGCGTGGCGAGCAGGAACCCGACGACGAGCGAGCCGCCGTCCCCCATGAAAATCTTCGCGGGGGCCCTGTTGAACACCAGAAATCCGACGAGCGATCCTGCGAGCAATCCAAGCTGCGCCGCAATGAACCACTGTTCGTTGACGAGCGTCGCCGTCATCAGCACGAGCGCGGCGATCGCACCGAGTCCCGCCGACAGTCCGTCCATGTTGTCGAGGAAATTCATCGCGTTCGTCACGAGCACGATCCAGCCCACCGTGATGCAGATGCTGGCGAGATGCCCGGGCATGCCGTACCACGCATCGAGCACCGACAGCAGGCGCACATCGAAAAACGCGGCGACGGCCGTCGCTGCAACGATCTGCACGCCAAGTTTCAACAGCGGACCGAGCGGCTTTCGGTCGTCAATGAGACCGACGACATGGAGGAGCGCAGCGCCGACGATGACCGCCCATGTCATCGGCAACGCGTCGTGCAGGCGTGCTGCATACGGCGCTGCCGGCGGCACCATGCGGAGAATGGCATCTGGTGCCAGCGTGAGCACCAGGAGTCCCGCCAGCATGGGCAGCGCGAAGCCGGCGAAGATCGCCACGCCGCCGATGTTCGGAACACGGCGCAGCACTTTGACGTGGCCCGCCGAACCCGCCGAATCGAGCGCGCCGACCCGGTGCCCCAGCCGCGCGAGCAGCCCGGTCAAAGGACATGCAATCGCAAACCCGACCGCCAGACATGCAAGGACATACGGAACCACGTCGGCAAGGTAACGAGAGTTGCGCGCGAGGGGGGTGGATTCTCCCCAGCGATCCTCACCGTCGCAGGCGCTCGAGCCCGGCGCATCCGTGCTGGCCCGTGACTGGCCCGTGACTGGCCCGTGATTGGCCCGTGATTGGCGAATTGCCGTACGCTGATCGCCATGCAAGCTGTGACCGTGTACTGCGCTTCATCGACGGCCTTGGAACCGCATTTCAGCGATGCGGCGTCGATGGTCGGCCGGGAGCTGGCGGCACGCTCCATTCGGCTGGTCTACGGCGGCGGATGTATAGGGTTGATGGGTGCCGTGGCGCGGGCGACGAAGGCCGCGGGCGGGAAAGTGACGGGGATCATCACGCGGCAGCTGGTCGCACTCGAGCAGGGCTGGGACGGCTGTGACGAACTGCTGGTCGTTGACACGATGCGGGAGCGCAAGCGCCTGCTCGAAGAGTGCGGCGAAGCGTTCCTGATTCTGCCGGGCGGCCTCGGCACGTACGAGGAGTTCTTCGAGATCCTCGTCGGGCGCTACCTGAAGAACCACGCCAAGCCGATCGGTGTCGTCAACGACCACGGCTATTACGATCCGATGATCGCGATGATCGACCACGGCGTCGAGCACCGCTTCATTCGCCCCGCGGTGCGTGATCTGCTGTTTGTGCACCACGACCCCGTCGACGTCATCAATGCCATTGTCGAGGTCGCACCGCCACGCGCGAAAGCCTCGGAATGTGTCGCGGTCGGCTCAGGCCTGGCACCGGCGAGGCGCGATTGACACTGCCGGTCGCCGCTCCGTCCTCCACCGATCGGCGCGTCATCGGACTCATCGCCGGTCAAGGGCAGCTTCCAGTGCTGGTCGCGCGCGGCATCCGCCACGCCGGACACCGCGTGGCCTGCATCGGCCTGCGTGACCAGTTCGTCCCGGAGCTTCCGCCCTTGTGCGACGACTTTCGCCAGGCGGGCGTCATTCAGCTCGGCAAGTGGATCCGGATCGCGCGGCGCATGGGCTTTGGCGATGCGGTGATGGTCGGACGCGTCAGCAAGGCACGCATGCATGACCCGCTGCGGCTGATCCGCCAGATCCCCGACTGGCGGGCCGCGATGCTCTGGTATCGTCGCCTGCGCCACGACCATCGGTCCGGTCCGCTGCTGACGGCCTTGGCCGAAGAGCTGCTCGACAACGGAGTGCGCCTGATCGATTCGACGACGTTCATTCCGGAGCACATGGCGACCGAGGGGCCGATGGGTCGCGTCGAGGCGAGTGCGCTGCAGCGCGGCGACATCGCGTTTGGGTGGCCCATGCTGGCAAGCCTGCTGCGCCTGGAGATCGGTCAGGCGATGGCCGTTCGCGACCGAGATGTTGTCGCCGTGGAAGCAGTCGAAGGCACCGACCGGATGATCGATCGGGCCGGCGAACTCTGCCGCGCCAAAGGGTGGACCCTGTTGAAGTCGGCGAGCGAGAGCCATGACCGGCGCGCGGATGTGCCGACCATCGGCACGGGAACCGTCGAACGGCTCGCCCGCGCCGGCGGCGGATGCATCGCGGTCGGCGCCGGCCGCGTGATTCTCGTGGACCGGGCCGCGGTTCTGGCGACGGCCGACCGGCTCGGCATCGCGATCGTCGGCGTGGCACCGGTGCACGAGAAGGACGCTCGTGGCGGCGGGTGAATCCCGCCGATTCGTCTCCCGGGCCGGCGACAAACTGGACGCGGCACTGGCCGAGTTCACGGTCGACTGCCTCGGTCTGCGGTGTGCCGATTTTGGCTGCAATGTGGGCGGATTCGTCGACTGCATGCTGCAGCGCGGGGCCGCGTCGGTCATCGCGATCGACACCGGCTACGGAACGCTGGCGTGGACGCTGCGCAACGATCCGCGCGTCACGGTCCGCGAACGAACGAACGCGCTGCACGCCGATCCGCCGTCCGGCGGCGTCGATCTCATCTCGATCGACCTCGCGTGGACACCGCAACGGCTCGCCGTCCCGGCGGCACTGCGCTGGCTCGCGCCAGGCGGCCGCATCATCACGCTGATCAAACCCCACTATGAAGTGGACGGCGACGAGAAGGCATGGCTCAGTCACGGATTTCTGCCACAGGAGCGCGCACCTGACGTGCTGGAGCGCGTGCTTGCGACCATACCTGCACTTGGCGCGGACGTGCTCGGATCGATGCGCTCACCGCTTGTCGGCGGGAAGACGAGCCGCACGCGCGGCGTGCCGGGAAACGTCGAGTTTCTCGCGCTCCTCCAGCCGCGAGTGTGAACGCGCGCGTGCAGCGGCGGCGCGGTCAATCGGATATCATCCTGACTACTTCGTGATGAGCGCCGCGAGCCTCTCACGTGCATGATTCTCACGCCCTTCTCTCTTCCCCTTCTGGCGTTACTCGATGGCCCCACAGGACAGCGGTTCAGACAATGGCGATGGCGCACTGCCTCCGCTCGATGGAATGGGCGAGGCCCTGACCCCGTTCGACCGCATTGCGTCGATCGACATCGAGCGTGAACTGCATGAGTCGTACCTGACGTATGCGATGAGCACGATCATGGATCGTGCGCTCCCGGACGTGCGCGACGGCCTGAAACCGAGCCAGCGCCGCATCCTGCTCGCGATGCACGACCTGCGGCTCGCGCCGGGCAAAAAGCACCGAAAATGCGCCAAGATCTGCGGCGACACCTCGGGCAACTATCACCCGCACGGCGAGTCGGTGATCTATCCGACGATGGTGAATCTCGGTCAGGACTGGAAGACGCGCTGCCTGCTCATCGACAAGCAGGGAAACTTCGGTTCGATCGACGGTGATCCGCCGGCAGCAATGCGTTACACCGAAGCGCGCATGACCGGGGCGGCGATGGCGATGCTCGAAGACATCGACAAAGCGACGGTCGCCTTCAAGTCGAACTATGACGACACGCGCCAAGAGCCCGTGGTCCTGCCGGCGAAGTTTCCGAACCTGCTCGTGAACGGTTCATCGGGCATCGCCGTCGGCATGGCCAGCGCGATGCCGCCGCACAACCTCCGCGAAATCTGCAACGCGATAGTCGCGACGATCGACGATCCGAACATCGCGCTTGAACGGCTGGTCGAGCTCGCACCGGGACCGGACTTCCCGACTGGCGGAACCATCTGCGGCCGTCGAGGGATCATCGAGGCTTACGCCACCGGCCGGGGCCGCATTGTGGTGCGCGGCAAGGTGCATCACGAGAAGGTCGACAATCGCGATGTCATCGTCATTGACGAGATCCCGTACCAGGTCGTCCAGAACAATCTGATCGAGAAGATCGTCGACGCCAGCAAAGCCGGACGCATCGAGGACATCTCCGATGTGCGCAACCACTCCGGCCGCGACGCACGGACGCGCATCCGCGTCATCCTCAAGAAGGGCGCCGATCCGAACGTCGTCGAGAAGCAGCTCTACGAGTTCACGCCGCTGCAGTCGAGCTTCTCGATCAACAACATCGCGCTCGTGAACGGCCAGCCGAAAACGCTCACGTTCCGCCAGCTGATTCAGTGCTTTATCGATCACCGCAAGGAAGTGATCCGCAACCGCACGCTGTTCCTGCTGCGCCGCGCCAAGCAGGATGCCCACAAGCTGGAAGGCCTGATTTACGCGGTGTGCGACATCGACGAGGTCATCGCGATCATCCGCAGCTCACGCACGCGCGAGGAAGCGATCGAGCGGCTGCAGCGCCGCGCGTTCCGGATTTCGGCTGCGCATCCCAAAGCCGCGATCGTGCCGCAGCAGCTGACCTCCGCGGCGGACGCGGCGGATGTGTTCCTGACGCGCGTGCAGGCCGACGCAATCGGTGCGCTGCGCCTCATTCAGCTCGTCGGACTCGAACTCGAACGGCTGAGCGCCGAACTGAACGGTCTGATCGAACAGATCGAAGGCTACGAACTGCTGCTTGCCAACGAACGGCTCATTCTCGACGTCCTGAAGGAAGACTGCATCGAGATCGCGGAGCGGTTCGGCGACGATCGCCGGACGACCATCGAAGACAGTGAAGTGGATGACTTCGCGTACGAAGAGCTGATCCAGGAGCATCAGGTCGTCGTCACGATTTCGCACCAGGGTTACGTCAAGCGGCTGCCTGTCGCCACGTACCGTTCGCAGGGGCGCGGCGGCACCGGCATCAAGGGCGCGGAGAAAGCGGACGACGATTTCGTCGAGCAGCTTTTTGTGAGCTCGACGCACGCGGACCTGCTGTGCTTCACGAACACCGGTCGCGTCTTCCGCATGAAGGTGTGGCAGATTCCGGAGCTCTCGCGCATCAGCCGCGGCCGGAACATCGTCAATCTGCTCGAGCTGAAGGAAAGCGAAAAGATCCGCGCGTTCCTGCCGATCACCGACTTTGAGAAGAGCGAGGATTATCTTTTCTTCGGCACCGCCGAAGGCAAGGTCAAGCGCACCAGCTTGAAGGATTATCGAAACGTCAATCGTTCCGGCATCATCGCGATCAATCTGAATGAAGGCGACCGGCTCGTGGGAATTCTGCAGACAGCCGGCGACGATCACGTGCTGCTCGCGACGGCCGGGGGCAAGGCGATCCGCTTTGAAGAGAACGATGTGCGCGTCATGGGACGCGCCGCCGCGGGCGTGAAAGGGATGGAACTCGCCGAAGGCGACTCGATCGTCGGCCTCGTTCGCTGCGTCGACGGCGCCGACCTGCTCACCGTCACCAAGAAGGGCTACGGCAAGCGCACGCCGCTCGAGGAGTACCTCGTGCAGAGCGAAGACGGCTCCACGCGCCCGCAGGGGCGCGGTGGCCTCGGCAGGTTCGACATTCAGACGAACGACCGCAACGGCGCCGTCGTCGACGTCCGAGTCGTGCGCGACAGCGACAGTCTGATGTTCATCAGTGCTGGCGGCATGATGGTCCGCACCCCGGCCTCCGAGATCTCGCGGATCGGACGCAACACGCAAGGCGTGCGGCTGGTGCGCCTGCGCGACGACGACCAGGTCATTGCCACTGCCACGATCGTCGACAGCGGCACCGGCACGGAACTGCCCGCCAATGACGGGGCCAATGACGGGGCCAATGACGCAGCGCGAGCGGAATCCCCGGATCGCTCGGCGCCTCCGGCCTCGACCGACGCGGCGGGTCCTGACGCCGATCAAGCAACGTAGTCTCCGCGGCGACAGTCTGTTATCCTGCGAGCAGCCATGCCTGTCACCCGCTGGTCAGACCACATTGCCATCGTCGAGTTCGGCGACGAACCTCAGTTCTCCGAGGACATAGGCGCGTTCGCCCGTCTGCTCGAGGACGAACAAGGGCTTGAACCGTCCGCTGTCTTTGACTTCAGCCGGGTCACCTACCTGAACTCGTCGAACATGGCGTCGCTGTTAAAGCTGCGGAAGCGCCTCGGATCGTCGGGCCGTCAGCTTCGGCTCTGTGCGGTCAACGATCCAGTGTGGGGCCTGTTCATGACGGCCAGCCTCGACAAGCTCTTCGAGTTTGTGCCGGATGTTTCGACAGCATTGGCTTCGATCCAGCTGAAGGCGAGTTGATGGCCTCGGCGGTCCCGAGGCGCTCCTACCGTGCAGTGCTTCCCGCCGAAGCGCCCATGGCCAAGTCTTCCGCCCACTTCTTGATTGCAGACGAAAGCGTCGGCCCGTTCGCGAGCACCTCGCGGGCGATGATGCTGGCGCTGCTGCTCTCGATCGGGCTGCACAGCTCGCTGCTCTTGCCTCCGGTCGCGCGATTCCTCGAATCGATCGCATTCGCCAGCCACGGAATACCCACCGACCCGCAACGCGACCGCGAGGCGACCGATCAGCCGATGGAACTCGTGTTCATTCCGCCCGAGCCGGAGCTGGAACCTGAGCCCGAGCCGCCGGAAGACCCCCCGCTGCAGCTGGGCGTCGATGGCGGCGATCCCACCGCGGCGAGCTGGCTCGGGCTCGCCGACGATCTGATCGAACACTTGGCGCGGCAGGCTGAGACTGATCAAGCGGCGCTGGACTTGAACCCCGCCGGCGGCGCGGCGGGCAGCCCCGCAGAAGCGCCGGCCGAACCGGAACCCGTCGTGCAGCCTGAGCCCGAACCGGCACCAGAGCCGGTGCCAGAACCGACGCCAGAACCGACGCCTGAGCCGCTGCCGGAGCCCGCACCTGCACCCGATCCCGACCCCGCGCCAGCCACAGCTCCTGTTCCGCCGCCAGCGGTCACACCCGCACCTCCGCGTCCATTTCTGCTGCTCCCGCTGAGCCGGCCGCAGGACGCCCCGCGTGATGATCATCAGCCAACGCCGCCCGTCCAGCCGGCGACCGCAGGACCACCCAACCCGGCCCCGCCGGCGGAGGGTGAACTCAGCGACCGCGAGAGTGACGCGACGAGCATCCTCAGTGTCCCGCCGAATCAATGGAAGAACGGCCGGCCGATTGCGGCGGACGGGCTGACCATCAAGACGCGGAGGCCGAAGTTCACGATCCTCACCATGGTCACATCGAGTCCGCGCAACCCGGTCGTCGAAGTGGTGTTCGCGCCAAGCGGCAAGCCGGCCAAGTACGGATTTCTGCGGCCCAGCGGATTCGCCGACATCGACGGCCCGATCCTCGACGCCATTGCAGGCTGGCGCGCGTCGGGCGAGCCGCTCGCGAAGCTGCGTGAAGGCGAGACGATCACCGTGCGCCTCCGGCTCGTGCTGGTGGATTAGCTTTGTCTGGCCAAACTCAGGGGGCCCGTCTCAGGGGGCCCGTCTCAGGGGGCCGCGGCTCAGGGGGCCCCGGCTCAGGGGGCCTCGGCTCAGGGGGCGAATCGCCCGTGCCAGATCGCCAGTCGCTCGTGGTCCGTGATGTCGTAACTGAGCGGCGTGATCGTGATGCAGCGCGCGTACAGCGCCTCCACATCGCTGCCTTCGCGAGTGTGCACGAAATCCATGCCGTTGCCGGACGGCCAGTAGTACACCTGGCCCGCGGGTCCGACGCGTCGCTCAAAACCGTCGGCGCCCGCGGCCGTGTTCATGGCGACGATTCGGATCGGCGGCACGGGCGCATCGTCTGACTCGGTCCGCGGCACGTTGATATTGATGACAGAGTGCGCGTCGATTGCGTGCTGCAGCACGCGATCAATCGCGACTCGCGCGAGTTCCGCAGCACGGCGGAAGCGAATCTGCTGCACGTCCCCGAGATGGAGACTGACGGCGATCGCGGGGACACCGAGAAACGCACTCTCGACCGCTGCGGCGACCGTGCCTGAGTAAATGACGTTGATGCCCACGTTCGCGCCGGCGTTCATGCCGCTGATGACCACATCGGGACGCGTTCCCGCGCCGTAACGCTCCGGCCAGATCGCCCGCAAGGCAATCTTCACACAATCAGCGGGGCTGCCATCGACAGCGATGCCGCGCATGGTCTCGTTCACCTGCACGTCGCGCGTCAGCATCGGCGTGTGGAAGTTGATCTTGTGACTCATCGCGCTTTGCGCCGTCGCTGGCGCGACGGTGACGATCTCGCCGAGTCCGCACAGCGCAGCGTGCAGCGCCTGGATGCCTGGTGCAGAGATTCCGTCATCGTTGGTAAGAAGGACGCGCATCAATATCTGGCTGGAAGAAGACGCTGTCAGGAATCGCGGGGAATGAGAATGTACTCGCGACCACCCCACCGCACCGGTCGCCGCGCACGAAGGTCAGCAGCGCCGTCCCACAGCGCCTTGGCCACAATGAGACTCCCGATCGGGAAGAAGAGCACAGAGCGGAGTGGAGCGTGGCACGCCGCGTAGGTGACTGCGAGCGCGAACGTCTGCAGCAGGGCACCGCCGAGCACGACCGCCCCCGCGGCGATGATCCACAGCCCGCCGAGCGACCATCCCGCGAAGAGCGCCGCGACCTGCACCAGCGGCGCGAGCGCACCGAGCGATACAACGCGCACCGCGTGCCGACGCAGCCGGCTCATCTTCCGCTTGCACGCTTCCATGAAAATGCGCTTCCAGCCGGTGCGCATCGCCCTCAGCGACGGGTACATGCTGACGACAAGCATGTGGTCGGCGACGGCGATGGCTCCGCGCCCTCCGGCTGACTCGATGCAACGCGCGAATGCGATGTCCTCCAGCAGATCGTCCTTGACAGCGGTGTGACCGCCGATGCGTTCGTACATTGCACGCGTAAACAGCATGAACTGTCCGTTTGCGAACGGACGGCGGCGCGAATCGCGATTGACCTTGTCGATCGGGTACATCCGCAGGAGCGTCATTGTCGCCACCGGCTGCACCACCCACTCGAACCACGCATTCATGGTCAGCGTCGGCAGAAGGGAGAGGAGGTCAAGGCGATCACGGATCGCCATACCTACTGCCGCGCGCACGAGCTCCGGATCGAACGCAGCATCGGCGTCGGTGAACAGGATGTATTCGCCCATGGTCCGCTCGGCCCCCACGCGCGCGGCGTTGCACTTGCCTGCCCAGTCGGGCGGGCAGGTTGCATTCTCGACCAGCACCAGGCGGCTGTCCGCCTCAAAGGGGCGCAGCAGTTCGCGCGTGCGATCGGTGCAGCGATCGAGGACGATGACGACTTCGAGTGCGGGATAGTCGCTCGCAAGCAGCGTCCGCGCGCATGACTCGATGACCCGCTCCTCGTTGTGTGCCGGAACGATGATCGAGACGCGCGGCCAGCCCCCGCTCGGTTCCGCCATCGCAAGACCGGACCGCACCCTCGGAATCTGCGGCAGCAGCGTCGCAAGCCGCACAAGGACGATCGCCCAGTACAGAGCGATCAGTCCCGCGATGGCGATGGTGACCCAAGCGGCCACCTGGAAGACGAGCATCAGCGGAGTCTATAGCGAAACTCCGGTCTGCACTTCGACACCGAATTCGCGCAGCAGCGATGCAGGCGCGCCGATATCGACGACGCGCGTCTTGCCGAACCATTGCCGCGCATCGGCAGCCCGCATGGCTGGTCGCGGTGCCACCGTCACAGCTGTCACCGTCGCGCGCACCGCATCGCCAAGCGGGGTGCCAGTGTCGTTGTCAATGCCCGAGGGCAGGTCCACCGACAGCACGGGTGCGCCGCAGCGATTGATGGCCTGAATGACTTCGAGCGCCACGCCTTCGACGGGCCGATCGAGTCCCGTGCCGAAGATCGCGTCGACCACGAGATCGGGGCGCGAGCGGAGTGTCTCCAGCGCGAACACAAACGGAATTCCCATGCGCCGGCAGATCGCTTCGTTGAGCGCGGCATCGCTGCCCGCAATAGGCGGCCCGATCGGTGCGAGCTCGACCCGCGCGCCGCTGTTGGCCAGGTGACGCGCGATCGCGTAGCCGTCACCACCGTTGTTGCCGACGCCGCACACGATCACGACGCGCGCACCGTAGATCTGCCCGCCGGCGCCGCCTTCGATGACGGCGCCGATCATGGCCCGGGCAAGCTCCGCAATCGCTCGCGCGGCGTTCTCCATGAGAACGATGCCAGGAATCATGAATCGGTGCTGCGCCGTTTCGTCGAGCTTGCGGGCTGCAGCGCGCGTCAGTTCTCTCATGCGGAGATTATGGCTTTGAATCAGCGGCCGCGCTCGATCTTTCGCCGTTATGATCCGCGACCTTCGCCCGAACTGCGGCGAGCCTCGTCCCGTCCGCCCAGCTCCTCGATGTATCAGTCACTTCTCGTCCTGCGATTTCTCACCTCGCGGATCATGCCGTTTATCGCCGTTCTGGCAGTGGCGCTCTGCGTAACACTCGTCATTGTCGTCGTGAGCGTCATGAGCGGCTTTCTCGACATGCTGAAAGACTCGGGCCGGACGCTGGTCGGTGACGTCGTGCTCAGCAAGGAAGTGACCGGAATTCCGTATTATCGCGAACTCATCGAGGAGATCGAGAAGCTCCCCGAGGCAGAAGCGGCCTCGCCGGTCATCGAGACGTTCGGCCTCCTTCAGATGCCGTATGGACCCGACTCCGACCGCAACGTGAAGAGCATCGAGATGGTGCAAGTCTGGGGCATCGAACCGGCGACGCTGTCGCGTGTGATCGACTTTCAGAAGACCGTGTACTGGAAGACGCCTGACCAACAGACAGCCGAGACGCTCGCAAAAGATGATCCGCGCCTCGACCCTTCGTACAACCGGCTGCAAGAGGCGATGGCGATGCGCGGTACGGGCGCGCCCGCCCTTCCCGGCATCATGCTCGGCATCGAGATGTCGCTCTTCAACGAGCGGCAGCGCGACGGTTCGTATCGCACGAGCCGCTTTGGCAGCGGCACGCAGGAGCGCGCCTATTGGATGCCGCTTCAAAACGTCTCGCTCACGGTCGTCCCCGTCTCCGAGTCTGGCGACATCGACTTTCAGCAGAAGCGCGCGTTCTCGATCGTCAACGAGTTTCAGACCGGCGTGTATCAGATCGACGCCAACCGCGTGCTCATCGGACTCGACACGGCCCAGGACATGCTTCGCCTGTCGGAGAGTGTGCTGCTTGACACGACGAATCTCGATGAGAACGAGATGCCCCGCCGGATCGGCGTATCACCGGCGCGGGCAACGACGATTCTCGTGAAGGCGAAGCCGGAGTACTCGCCGATCGAGCTGCGCAACGCGATTGAGGGGTTGTACGAGCGTTTCGCCATGGAGAAGTCGACGGAAGAAGGCGCTGTCGAGATGCCGTATCCCGTCTCCGTCCGGACGTGGGAGCAGCGCCTCAAGGATCTCATCGGGCCCGTGGAGAAAGAACGCGCCCTGATGCGCGTCCTGTTTTCGCTCGTGTACGTGGTGTGTGCCGGGCTCGTGCTCGCGATCTTCTGGTCGATCGTGCATGAGAAGACGCGCGACATCGGCATCCTCCGATCGGTCGGCGCGGGACGCACGGGCATTCTCACGATCTTTCTTGCATACGGACTGACGATCGGCGTGGTCGGATCCGCAGCGGGACTCGGTCTTGCGTGGCTCGTCGTCGACAACATAAATGAGATCCACACGGCGATGGGAGAGCCCGCGCCGCGCTGGGCGTGGATGGTCGCGGCAGCGTTCGCCGCGGCTTCTGCTACCGGCGCTCTGGTCGCGGGGATGCGCGGATCCGTACTGCACACCCTTCTCTGGTCGATCATCGGCCTGGTCATCGCAGGTATCGCGGCTCTTCTGTATTACCACGTCGGTGTCACGATCTGGGATCCAAGCGTTTACTACTTCAGCACGATCCCGAACAAGATCGATATGACGAATGCGTATCAGACGATGGCCTTCGCGACCATCTTCAGCGTGTTCGGCGCTGCGATCCCCGCGGCGAAGGCCGCCGATACCGATCCCGTACGGAGCTTGCGCTACGAATGAGCACCAATCCGCACGCTCCTGCGACGACGATGCCGCTGCTGTCTGCGCATCGCCTTTCGAAGACCTATCGCATGGGACGTGTCGACGTTCCGGTGCTGCGCGACGCATCGATCGAAGTGCAGCAGGGCGAATGGGTGTCCGTCGTCGGTCTCTCCGGATCGGGCAAGAGCACGCTGCTGCATCTGCTCGGCGGGCTCGACCGACCCGACCGTCCGCAGAAGGGCGATCGCGACGCGGGCACCGTGCACTTTGAAGGGCGACTCATCACCACACTCGGCGCTCACGGTCTCAACCAATACCGCAACAGAGCGGTCGGCTTCGTCTTCCAGTTCTATCACCTGCTGCCGGAGCTGACCGTGCTGGAGAACGCGATGCTCCCCGCGATGAAGGGCCGTTCGCCGCTCGCGTGGTTTGCGGCGACTCCCATGCGGCAGCGCGCTGCCGAGCTCCTTGAACGCTTCGGGCTCGCACATCGCCTGACGCACCGTCCGAACGAACTGTCGGGCGGCGAACGTCAACGGGTCGCAATCGCACGGGCCCTGATGAATGAACCAAAGGTCCTGCTAGCCGATGAGCCGACGGGCAATCTCGACGCCAACACCGGCGGCGAGATCCTCACCGAAATTTCGAACCTGCACCGCAACGGCCTGACAGTGGTCATGGTGACGCACGACCCCGCCATCGCGGCGCTCGCGGATCGAACTGTTCGCCTGCTCGACGGCCGAGTCGTCAGCAGCGGCAGCTAATCATTCATTTGGTAATAGGCGCGGATCGTGATCAGCATCTGCTCGAGCGATCGTGCAAACACGCGCTCGAAGACGAGCTTCCACTGTGCGATATCGCCGGGATCGAGTTTCAGAGCGTCAATGAGGGCAATCGTCTCCTTCGGATGCTGCTCCGCGAGATACGACACAAGCGCGAACGCTGCCACGCGCGGTCGGTCTGCTGCGTCGCCGAACGGCGGCTCTCCTGCGGTGTAGTTCGCCTCGACAACGCCTGCGAGTGCCCCGTCGCTGCGAATGAACGCCAGTCCAGGTTTGCGCAGTGGTGTGTCGAGCGACTTCGTCGGGGGGTCAACGCTGACGAGCCAGTCCGTCAGTCCTTCGTGCAGCCACATCGGCAGATGCGCTGACGTGCGGTGGCGATAGAGGAGCGCCCGCGCCACCGCTCGCGCGGTTTCCGTTCGTGTCGCGACCGGATCCGACTGTTTCAGGACCGTCACGAACACGCGCGGTCCATCGAAGTGCGTGAGTGCGACATCTGCAGTTCCGACCTTGTGACGAAATGCTGACGCTTCGTACAACGCAAATCGGTCGTGATCTTCGAGGATTACCACCACGAGCTTGCCCCACCACACGACCGACTCCTTCGGAAGTCCGAGTCGCGGCAGCGACCGCGCGACGAAGTCGTCGATCTCGGTCGCCCGCAGCGCGGCGTCCGGTACGCCGATCTCGGAGAAGACCAGAGCCTGGGTGCTCTCGACTGGCACCACTTCGCGTCCGGAGCTTGCGAGGCGGCTCCCTGTTTCCTTGCGGAGCCAGGCCTGACATTCGCGCTGCTGCTCTATCGTGAGGACGGGCCAGGGCGTTGCGGGAGCGTTGATCACCGCCGGATCCGCTTCCGGCGAGCCGGTGCGCAGCGCGTGGCGCGCCGCAGCCTCGAGCCGCGCCGCGCGTTCCGACTTGACGGTTGCGGCGTCGGTGCGGGCTTCGGCAAGCGCGGCGGCGTCGGCGCCCAGGCGCTTCGCATCGTCGGCCGCGCGAACAGCGAGACGATCCGCGCCGTCGATGCTCCAGAGATACGTCGCAAGCTCGAGGAAGCGGCCGCGCCGATCGGCCGGCGCATCGACGGCTTCGATCAGCCTCTTGCGTATGCGATACGCGTCGTTCGGCGCCAGCTCGTCCCAGCGCAACTCGATCGCCGAACCGCCGAACGTTCCATGCACCGCCGCGTCGTCCCATCGCTCGATCGTCCCGACGACTTCTTTCCCGGCGCCGGGACCGCTCGCGGGCGTGACCTTCGTCGGCTGAGGGCGCGCGACGTGGACGGGATCGCCAGCGCTGGCGCGCCTTGCACCCATGAAGATGGTCATGATCGCGAGGGTCACCGCCAAGCTGGCAGCGCGGCGCGCCTCGCCTGCAGACTTCGCCATGGTCGGCCCGGCCCGACGCCTGCCCGACTGGAAGATGGGCGAGCTGTGCGCGCTGCGCGGGCCGATTGAAGAGCTTGATGGAACTGAATGGATGGTCTGCACGGAAGAAAGTACGAGGAATCTCAGGGTGTGATGCCTTATTTCCATGTCGTTGGGTGGTGAACCGACCGAAAAGACTTCACGCGGGGAGGATTCCCGTTCCATTGGGTTTGGGTTTGGGTTTGGCATGAGGCAGTTGAGCGCCCACGCTTGGCGCAGCCGTTGCCTCTGCGGATGCCGAAGTGGAAGTACCATTGTCGGCGCTGGTATCGGCTCTGGTATCGGCTCTGGTATCGGCTCTGGTATCGGCTCTGGTATCGGGACTGGTACCAGGATTGGAACGCTTCGTAACACGCGGCATCACAATGCCGTAGATCGGGAAGTGACCGGACCGCTCCGGTCTGAAGGAGAACGCCATGTTCGAACGGCTGACCGATCGCGCTCGCAAGGTAATGGCGCTCGCCAATCAAGAGGCGCAGCGCTTCAATCATGAGTACATCGGAACTGAGCACATCCTGCTCGGCCTAGTCAAAGAAGGCTCCGGCGTCGGCGCCAACGTGCTCAAGAACCTCGACATCGACCTGCGCAAGGTCCGTCTCGAAGTTGAGAAGCTCGTCAAGAGCGGCCCCGAGATGGTGACGATGGGCAAGCTTCCCCAGACCCCAAGGGCGAAGAAAGTCATCGAATACGCCATCGAGGAAGCCCGCAATCTGAATCATAACTACGTCGGCACTGAGCACTTGCTGCTCGGACTACTCCGCGAGCACGACGGCGTCGCTGCGCAGGTGCTGATGAACCTCGGATTGAAGTTGGAAGAGGTGCGCGAAGAAGTGTTGAACCTTCTTGGCGCCGGTGTGCAGAACGAACAGGACGAAGCACCTCCCGAGCCCCAGGAACCCGCTCAGCCAAGCGATCCGGGTGCAGGAGCGGCGCGGCGCGGCAAGTCCAAGACGCCCGCACTCGATTCGTTCGGCCGTGATCTGACGGAACTCGCCAAGGCTGGCGAGCTCGACCCGGTCATCGGACGCCACGACGAGATCGAGCGCCTGGTTCAGGTGCTCTGTCGGCGAACCAAGAACAACCCCGTCCTGCTCGGTGAAGCGGGCGTCGGCAAGACCGCGATCGTCGAGGGCTTGGCTCAGCGCATCATCTCGCAGGAAGTCCCTGACCTCCTGTTCGACAAGCGTCTCGTGGTCCTTGACCTCGCGATGATGGTCGCCGGCACCAAGTACCGCGGCCAGTTCGAGGAGCGCATCAAGGCAGTCATGAACGAGGTGCGGCGTGCGAAGAACGTCATCCTTTTCATCGATGAGCTGCACACGCTCGTTGGCGCCGGCGGCGCGGAAGGCGCGATCGATGCGTCGAACGTGCTGAAGCCGTCGCTCGCCCGCGGCGAAATCCAGTGCATCGGCGCGACCACGTATGACGAGTACCGCAAGTACATCGAGAAGGACGCCGCGCTTGAGCGCCGCTTCCAGTCGATCGCTGTCGAGCCGCCGAACGCCGAGCAGACCTTTGAGATCCTCAAGGGACTGCGCGAGAAGTACGCCGCGCACCATCGTGTGAAGATCACCGACGGCGCGCTGCGCAGCGCGATCGAGCTTTCCGGCCGCTACATCCCCGGTCGCGTGCAGCCCGACAAGTCGATCGACGTCATTGACGAAGCCGGTGCCCGTCTGCGCCTGAAGAGCATGACAAAGCCGCCGGACCTTGCCGACCTCGAGGAGAAGATCGAGCGGCTGTCGATCGAGAAGGACGAAGCCGTCAAGAGCGCCGACTATGAGCGTGCTGCCGAACTCCGCGATCAGGCTGAGAAGCTGCGCAAGGAGAAGGAACGCGTGCAGGTCGCATGGCGCGAGCGGATGAACGAAATCCACGCCACGGTCGATGAAGAAGTCATCGCCGAGGTTGTGAGCAAGATGACGGGCGTTCCGCTGACGCGTCTTGAGAAGGCCGAGTCGCAGCGACTGCTGCAGCTCGAAGCCGAACTGCACAAGAGCGTCGTCAGCCAGGACGAAGCCGTCAAGGCTGTCGCCCGTTCGATTCGCAAGGCCCGTTCGGGTCTCAAGGATCCGAAGCGGCCGATGGGATCGTTCATCTTCGTCGGCCCGTCAGGCGTCGGCAAAACGCTGCTTGCGAAGGCACTCGCCGAGTTCATGTTCGGTGACGCGGATGCTCTCCTTTACCTCGACATGAGCGAGTACATGGAGAAGCACAACGTCAGCCGGCTGATCGGTGCTCCTCCCGGATACGTTGGATACGAAGAAGGCGGCCAGCTCACCGAGCGCATCCGTCGTCGTCCGTACGCCGTGCTGCTCATGGACGAAGTCGAGAAGGCGCATCCTGATGTCTTCAACATGCTGTTGCAGATCATGGAAGAAGGCCGGCTCACCGACTCGTTCGGCCGTCACGTCGACTTCAAGAACGTGATCCTGATCATGACCTCCAATCTTGGTGCTGATGTCATCAAGGGCGGCAGTCAGTTCGGATTCACGCGACGTGACGAAGTGCAGGATTACGAGCGGATGAAGAAGGCACTGATGGGCGAGGTCGAGAAGTTCTTCCGGCCGGAGTTCATCAACCGTCTCGACGACGTGATCGTGTTCCGGCCCCTGCTCAAGGATGATCTCAACGTCATCATCGAGTTCGAGATGACGAAGGTGCGGAAGCGCATCGAAGAGAAGGGCATGCGGCTCACGCTCGATCAGGCGGCGAAGGACTTCCTGATCGACAAGGGCTACAACCCCGACTACGGCGCCCGTCCGCTGCGCCGCGCGATCGGCCAGTACATCGAAGATCCGCTGGCGGAGAACCTGCTCGCCGGTGAGTTCGTCGCTGGTGACGAAATCATGGTCACGCGAAAGCCCGAGCAGGAGTTCCTGACCTTCACCGCGAACCGCGAGAAGACGCCGGAAGAACATCCGCCGCAGACGCCTGCGGCGGCGGGCTGAGAGCTACGACAACGACAACGACAACACGCTACGGCCCGCGGCTTTCGAGCCGCGGGCCTTTTTTTGGCGGTGCCTTCCGGGCTTTCGTATCGGCAACTGATCCGTGCGGATGCCGCGCGCGAGACCCCAAGCATTCGATGGGGTTCTGCTCGGTGTCACCCAGATGCGTGGCCATGTAAACGATTCCTGACACGACGGCGGCCATCGCGAAGTATGCGAGCATGCCAGATGCGGGCTGAGACCCAAACCAATCGGTGCCCATAGCACCAGCGCCTGCAACGCTGATGCGAAGAGCGCAACCGCTCCCTCTTTCACGAATCCTTCGAGCGGAAATTCGCTTCCCATCACCTGATACGCAACGGACAGCATGACCATGGTGATCGCCAGCGTGACGAAGCAGACGCCCCCGAAGCTGAACAAGAATGTGGAAGGCCGCGAGCCGGCGTTCGAAAAAACGGCTGCATCCCGGAGTCGACGCCGCGCGTGCTGGCGCAGCTCAACGCACATCTCGCGGTGTTTGCTGTCGAACAGTCGGCGTCATCACCGCTGATGCAGGCAGCACGCTCGATCACGGAGAAGCTCGACCGGGCGATGGGCCGGGCACGGCAAGGCGCGTGGGGCAACTTCAGCGGCAGCGCGAAGTCGCTCGCGGAGCACGCGCGGGCGACGGGAAGGAAGTACGCGGTCGGGATCTTCGGTAGCGCCGAGGACGGCAGCAGGCGCCGGGTGAAGGCGGCGCCTGCGGACCGCGATGGCGACTCGGCGCCGATTGCGCCGGCTCCGCACGTGCTCGCCACGTAGCGCTCGCACCGCGCCGGATCGACAATCGACGAAATCACCAGTGAATCCGGATCTCCGGCGGCGATCGCATGCGCGGAGCAGGCGTTCAACTGGCCGCGACGGCTTGATGTATGCCTGCTGGGACCACGTCGAACTGCTGCGAAGGAAAACATATGCGGCGCCGGCGCCGCTGGTGCTGTTGTCCAATTGATTGCCGTTG
>JAWXBD010000065.1:0-12311 GCA_034439815.1 Phycisphaerae bacterium | reverse complement strand
GACGTGCACCGGATTCTGCTGAAGGGCGGCGTGTTCATGTACCCACCGACCGGCAAGTCACCCAATGGCAAGCTGCGGCTGATGTACGAAGCCAATCCGATGGGCATGATCATCGAACAGGCGGGCGGCAAGGCCATCGTCGCGCCCAACGCACGGGTGCTCGAAGTCGAACCGACGGACCTGCATCAGCGCACGCCTATCGTGCTCGGCAGCCCCGACGAGGTTGATCACGTTGCGGGCTTCCTGCAGGACACCGCATGCCAACCAGGGGGCGCGGAAGAAACTCCGCGCCTAAGTTGACGCAACCGTCTCGAACGCGATCAACCGCGAATCGGCACTCTGCCAACGGATTCCGCGAATCTCGGCGTACTCGCTGGACTCGTAAAAGGCTCGAACGGCCGCCATGTCCGGGAACTCGATGATGATGGTGCGGTGAGGCACCCAGCCCCCCTCGAGCACTTGCGATTCTCCTCCCACGGCGAGATACCGCCCACCGAACTTCCTGACGATCTCGGGGTTTGCAGTACGGTACCGCGCGTAGGCGTCGGGGTCGCGAACGTCGATGTCGGCAATCAGCAAGGCAGGCATATCGTCCTCCGCAACAGTTGGCCCCGGGCGCTCATGCCTCGCGAGCGAGTATCTCGAGCGCCGCGCGCTCGCCGGTCGAAGCTGCTGCCTCCATGCCGCTGTCGACGCTGCGCGTATGCTCCCCGGCCAGATGCAGCCGATGATGGGGCTTCGCCATCACATCGGCCCACGCGCCGACCTGCCCGACATTGAACACATGACGGCAGCAGGCAGACGCCGAGTGCTTTGCCCAGGAATGCACCTGCATGACTTTGAGATGTCCTCGGGTCGAAGGGCGGATCCGCCCGAGTTGATCCAGGACGAAATCGCCGACTGCGTCGGTCGGCATCTGATCGAGTCGATTGGCTGCATTGCCGTTCACCCAGCAATCGATCACGAACACCTCGCCAGCCTCGTTCGTATGCGCGAACACGCGCTCGATGGCCGTGTCCGTGAACAGGCCCGCTTCGCCGATGTCCGATTCCCAGAATGGCGAGTCGTGCTCCATGAACACTCGCACAGTATTGCCGTGCTCCGACTGTCGCACCGCATCGAACTGTGCACCGGCGAATCCCGGGTAGACATCGATGTTCCTGAGCGCCGCGAACGGCACGGCAGAAATCGCATACTTCGCGCGGTAGCGCCGACCACCCACGGTCCTCACTTCCACGCCGCCGCCGGTCATGTCGATGGACGCCACGGGCTGGTTGAGCAGCACTTCATTCTTCAGGGCTTTGGCCATGGCCTCGGGCAGGCGCTGCGTGCCTCCCGCGATCTCATGGTAGGCGAAACCCCCGGCGCTGCTGGCGTCGTACGTGGAGCGCGAATTGCTGCCGGTGTCCGCCACGCCGGCCTGCAGCGTCCGGATGTCGCGCAGGTAGGCCAGCGCGGAACCGGACGACAGATCGAAGGCATTGATCGACCGATCAATAAGGCGAATGGCCTCGTCGGAAGCTCCCCGACCGCGAAGGTACTGGGTCAGCGACACGTCGTACTGTGCATACTCCGGGGCGGTCCACTTGGCGGCATCGAGTACCGGGTTGTCGCTCGCCAGGTAGAAGAACTCGAGGGCGCCCGGCTGCACCGCTCGCTCCGCCCCCGCGGTCTTGTTTGCCTTGGACTCCGGCCAGTCTGCAGCGGACATCAGCGTATCGTTGATGTAGATCCCCATCTTCGCGTTCGCGTTCGCGTTCACCGACACCACGGGCACTTCCAACCGGGAGATCAGGTCCCGGAGGCGTCCATAGAACGGGCCGACAGTTTGCCCGCCGGCATTCACAGCTCCCACCGGCAGGTCGAACGTGCGGGTCCTGCCGCCAACGTAATGGCTCGCCTCAAGAACAATGACGCTGAAGCCCTGCTCCTCGAGGATCAGTGCCGCATTCAGGCCCGCGAGACCCGCACCGATCACGACAACATCTGCGCTCGCCGCCGCATGGGCAAGCTTGCCGAAAGCCGAACCAATCAATGATGACGCCAGACCCGCGTTGAAGCCGCGGCGACTGGTCCTGATGCGTAGTGGGTTCGACATTGCTAGTGGTCCTCACAAGGCAACCTGATGGAAGACGTCGTCATGGGTCTCGCTACTGCTTTGCAGCTCGCGCCGCATCTGCCGATTGCGCCCAGCCCTCCGGCCAGTTGCCAGCGAGTACCGACTGCGCGAAGCGGTCGAACAGCCCGGCCGTCAGCGGCGGGTCATCCTCCGCGAACATGTGGCCAAGCTTCTCGATCCAGACGAGGCGCACTGGCGCGCTCGTGAGGTAGCCGGCGTAGCGATCGGCTTCCGATCGCGGCAGAAAACCAGCACCGCCCCAAAGCACGAGTGTTGGCTGGGTGACGCGCGCGAGGATTCCAGGCGCGTCGCCAATGTTGAACTGCTTGAGCCCCGTTGCATTGTCCGGACTGCGGCCCTTCATGTTGTTCATCGAGTAGTAGCGATCCACGAGCTGTGATGTGACGACTGCCTTGTTGTAGTAAAGGCCTGAGGCCATCTGGCGCCAAAAGGCGTGGCCGCGATAGCGCTCGACGAACCACTGCCTGAGCGGATTGGGCAGCGGCTGGTTGATCGCCCCACCAGGCGCGCGCGGCAGTCCGCCGGCGTTGGCCAGCATCAGCCCGAGAACGCGGTCCGGGCGCTCGGCCGCGTCGCGATAAGCCATCGGCGCAGCGAAAGAAGTTCCGACCACGAAATAGCGATCGACGCCGAGTTGGTCGAGCAGGGTCCGGGCGATCATCAAGCGCCGTTCGATCGTGAAATCCGCTTTCTCGTCAGGACCGGTCAGGCCATAGCCGTTGATGTCGAAGCGGATCAGCCGGTACCGGCCCGACAGCTGCTCCACCCAGCCATCGTAGAAACCGAGGCTGCCGAAGTTGCCGTGCCAGAGCAGTACTGCCGGCCCTTTGCCAGTGTCCTTGTAGTGCAACCTCAGTCCATCAATGGTTGTGAACCGGGAGTCTGCTGCCGTGTAGGCGGCCTCCACGGTGGCCCGGCTCGGATTCCAGACCTGGAACTCGATCGACAGTGCTGCCAGCGCAATCAGGCTCAGCAAGACACCCAGCCCCAGCGTCCAACGCATCGAATGGCCCTCGTCAAATGGCAATCGAGTTGCGACTCGCGACGCTAAGCGTCCCCCGCCCGCGCTGTCAATTGCATTGTGCAGCCACTGTCATCAGCAAAGCGCATGGCCGCAGGCAACGGATGGGCTTGCGCGTTTTCGCCACGTCACTATGCTGACCGAAGCTGGTTACTCCAGCAAAGGATCCTGGAGCAAGCTTGCATGGGCGCCGCAATAGATCAGCTGCCAGTAAGGCTCAAGATAGCGTGGGGCACCGGCGCGCTGGGGGCCGCCGTGCTGATGAACAGCGTGACGATCCTGATCCTGTACTACCTGGTCAGCGTCGTCCGGCTTGATCCTGGCCTTGCTGGCACGCTGGTGTTCGTCTCCAAACTCTTCGATGTAGCAACCGATCCCCTGATGGGCATAATCAGCGATCGCGCCCGCTTCCGCGCTGGACGTCGACGGCCGTTCCTGGTCACCGGCGCGTTCCTGTCGGCCGTCTCTTTCGCGATGCTGTTCACGATCCCGCAGTTCGACCGCGAGAGCTTCACCGCAGCCTACGTGCTCGGTGTGCTTATTCTCTACACGCTCGGTTACACGATCTTCAATGTGCCGTACATCGCGATGCCGGCCGAGATGACCGACGGGTACCACGAACGCTCGTCGCTCCACTCCTATCGCGTCGTGGCCATCTCCATCGGTTCGTCGATTGCCGGCGCGCTGGCGCCGATCTTGCTGCAGGTCTTCGGCGAGGGACGAGAAGCCTACCGGATCATTGCGATCCTCTTCGCCGCGATCATCTTTGCCTCGATGGTCTACTGCTACTTTGGAACGCGCGAAGCGCGCTTTACGTTTGGCACGAAATCCGCGCACAACGTTCGCGGGCAGATTCGCCTGCTGCTGACCAACGAGCCGTTCATGTGGCTGATCGCAACCAAGGCGCTGCAGTTGCTCGGCATCGCCAGCGTCGGGGCGACGACACTGTTCTTCATCACCGCCTATTTGCGGATTCCGCTCGCGAACCTCGGCGTTTTCGCGCTGATCAACACGGTCGTCACCGTCCTGATGATGCCCGTGTTCGTGTACCTCTCGAAACGCATCGGCAAACGCAACGGCTACCTGGTGTCGACAGCCATCTTCGCCGTCTATTGCCTGAGCTGGCTGCCGGCCGGGCCGGACGATCCGCTGATCTGGTACTACGCGCGCGCCGTGCTGGTCGGCATCTGCCTCGGCGGCAACATCCTGCTCGCGAATTCAATGCTGACCGACACGATCGACCTGGACGCGCGCCGCAGCGGGATGCGCCGCGAAGGCATCTACGCGGCCATGTACAGTTTTGTCGAAAAGACGGCGGGAGCCTTTGGGCCGTTGCTGGTCGGCTGGATCCTGCAGTTCGTCGGCTTCAACCGCGACCTGCCCCGAGACGCGGTACAGGAGCCCCAGGTGCTGTTCGGCATCCTGATGGGCGTGTCATTGATTCCGGCCGTGCTGGCGATCCTGAGCATGATCACGCTGGCGTTCTATCGGCTTGATCAGGATATGCTTCGGGATGCAGTTGTCGAGCCCGTCGCTGAACCGGCGGCCGTGCCGGTCACTGGGAGCGGAGTGCCATGAAAGAAGTTACAACTATGCGCAAACCGATTGAAGCGGGCTCAACAGCCCAGGAAAACGTCTCCCGCCGAGCTGTGCTGAAAGGCGCCGCGGCCGCCGCACTGCTGCTGGGTCTGCGCACCGATGGCTCGGTCTTCGCGGCCGAACCGGGCGGAAGCGGCCGCTTCAGTGCCTTCCTGGAGATCACCCCCGAGGGGTCGATCCGCATTACGACGCCGACGACGGAACTGGGCCAGGGCATCCATTCCAATCTGCCGCGCATCGTCGCCGAGGAGCTCGACGCCGACTGGGCTGACGTCGAAGTCGTGATGCCGCACGCCGATGCTGCCTTCGCCAGCCCGATTACAGGCCGCCATCGCACGGCCAACAGCGAATCAGTCAAGATTTACTACGAACAGCTGCGCAGCATCGGCGCCTCGGCGCGCGAGATGCTGTGCGCGGCAGCCGCCCGTCAATGGGGCGTGCCACAGGAAGAGTGCTTGACGGAGGCTAGCCGGGTCCGACACAGCGCGAGCGGGCGCGAAGCCACGTACGCGAGCCTTGCCGAGTCTGCCGCAGCGTTGCCGGTACCAAAGGAGCCGCGCAAGAAGCGCGCCGAGGACTTCAAGCTGATCGGCCGCTCGATCGCGCGCAAGGGCCTGTCAGACAAGGTCAGCGGCAAGACCATTTTCGGCATCGATGTCGCCGTGCCGGGCATGTTGCACGCGGCGCTGCGCATGCCGCCCCAGGCCGGGGCCGGCGTCAAGCGCTTCGATCCTGATTCGGTCCTGAAGCTCCCTGGCGTCGTCGCGGCAGTCGGGGTCGATGGTGGCGTAGCAGTCATCGCCGACACGTTCTGGAGAGCACGAAACGCCGCCGCTGCTCTCGACGTCGAGTTCACACCGGGACCGGCCGCCGGCCTCGACTCCGAGGCGATGCGCGCGACGCTGCGCTCCCGGCTTGACGATGACGCAGCCGCGTTGGCGTTTCCGGATATCGACACCCAGGTCGAGCCGCCAGCAACGCGGCCTCTCGATCGCAAGGCCACTGAGCAGGCGCTCGCGAACGCGCGCAGGACGCTGACGGTCGAGTACGAAGTCCCGCACCTCGCGCACCTGACGCTCGAACCCATGGTCAGCACGGCAATGGTCACTGCAGACACCTGCCACATCTGGGCCCCCAGCCAGCAACCGGATCGGGGCCGCGAGGCGGCCGCGAAGATCACGGGACTGCCGCTCGAGAAAGTGCGCATGGACATCACCTTTGCGGGCGGCGGGTTCGGCCGCAAATGGGAGCTGGATTTCCTGCGCCAGTCGGTGCAGGCAGCGGCCGCGGTGCCGGGCCGAGCAGTCAAGCTGACTTGGACTCGCGAGCAGGATGTCCAGCACGACTACTACCGACCCGCCTACGTTGCCCGAAGCCGCATCGCGCTCGGCAATGACGGCATCGAAGGGATGCACAGTCGCATCGCCGGTCAGTCGGTGTGGCGCTTCCAGGGGCGGCCCGAGATCCCGGGCATGGCAGACCCCACCGCAGCGGCATTGCTGATCTACGACATCTACGACTTTCCGAACAAGTACATCGACTACGTCGATGCGCCGTGGAGCATTCCGGTCGGACTCTGGCGTTCGGTCACGCTGTCACAGAACTCGTTCTTCGCGGAGTCGGCGATCGATGAGGCAGCCATCGCGCTCGGTCGTGATCCTTTCGAGTTTCGGCATGCGATGCTCGAAAGACATCCGCGCATCCGCAACGTGCTCGAAGCCGCTGCCCGCCGCGCCGATTGGGCGAAACCCCTGCCCAAGGGCCGCGGCCGCGGCATCGCCGTCAGCGCAGGGTTCGGATCCGTATGCGCGCAGGTCGTCGAGGTCTCGATCAAGAATGACCGCCTGCGCGTGCACAAGATCACCTGCGCCTTCGACTGCGGACAGCAGATCGATCCCGGAATGATCGGGGCGCAGCTCGAGGGCGGCATCGTTTTCGGGCTATCCGCTGCGCTGCGCGGCGACATCACGTTCCGCGATGGCGCGGTCGTCGAAAGCAACTTCCACGACCAGCCGATCCTTCGCATCAACGAGATGCCCGACATCGCAATCGAACTGATCGACAGCAGCGCCGCACCGGGCGGCGCCGGCGAAGCAGCCGTGCCGCCGGTCGCCCCGGCGCTGACCAATGCGATCTTTGCCGCGAGCGGCAAGCGCATCAGGCGCCTGCCGCTATCAGCCAGCGGCCTGCAACTGGACGCCTAGAACGAGTAGCTGACCCGCAATCCGATGTCACGCTTGTCCGGTGCCTCCACCGCGAAACCGGATGCAAAGGTAAAATTGCCCAACGGCAGGGCGGAGAAGAGCGACTGGCCCGCCTCATTGTTGACAACCGTCCGCGACGCGTAGTTCCAGGTGTCGTCATCGAACAGGTTCGTCACGAACAGCTCGAGCGCGAGGTTGTCTCGCTCCAGACCGACCCGGGCGTTGACGCGGGAGTAGCTGTCCGATTTGACGATGTTGGCGATCGTGTCCCAGGTGCTGCCTGTGTAGGTCATGTCACCACGGATGGACCACTTCCAGCCATTGCTCAGAACACCACGGTACGTGGAATTCAGTGATCCGGTGGTGCGCGGCTGGCGGGCGAACTCGTTGCCTGCCCACTGCGTCGCGCCGACGGACACGTTGGTGGGGCTGGCGCCCGGCGCCTGTCCGCCAGCGATATTGCGCAGCAGACCTGCCTCGCCCCAGCGGGTCAGCTCGCTCTTGTTGATGCCGATCGCGCCGCCGATGTCCCAGTTGTCTTTCACCAGTGCCGTGGCCTCGAGCTCCAGACCACGCACGGTGGCACTGCCCTGGGTCGTGATGCCCGGAACGATGAACGGCGTCGGGTTGGTTTCTGAAGTCGCCGGCAGCACGAGCGCCGAAGACGCCTTGGCGTTCGACCACTTCATCTCGTAAAGCGCAACGCTGTAACGCAGACGGCCATCGAGCAAGGTCTGTTTGCTGCCGATCTCGTAGCTGTCGAGCTTGTCGGAATCCAGAACAGCCTGGACATCCGGCACGATCTGGCGGATCAGGTTCTGCCGGAACGGCGTCTGGTTCGTGAAGCCGACGTTGTTGGCGCCCGGCAGCACGCCCACGGACCAGCTCGCATAGGCGTTCCAGTCGTCGCTGATCTTGTAGGTCGCGATGACGCGCGGCATGTTGTCCTTCCAGACCTCTTCCACCGGCACGGCGGGGAATGTCGGCAGAAGCTGGGCGCCGGAAGTCGATGCGTCCTCCTGACGCCGGAACTCAGCGGTCAGTGTCAGTTTCTCCAGCACGTCCCAGTCGACGGAGCCATACAGCGCCTTGACCGTCGCGAACTCGTTTCCGGTTAGCGGGTTGACGCTGATCTGCTGCGAGGTCTGCACGACGCTGTTGAGCGGCTGGAACGGCAGCAGTCTCGAGCGCCATTGTCCGGAGCCACCGCCGCCATAATTGCCCTCGAGACTGGACTGGAAATAGGTCGCTCCAACCAGCCAACGGAGCTTCTGGGTCTGCGCCGAGGCGAGACGCAGCTCGTAGGTCCGGGTACTGGAAACGACGGGCACGTAGGCAAAGCTGCCATCGGATCTGGTGCGATCGCCGTCGAATGCCAGCACCTGTCGGTTGCCCTGCCAGCCATAGTTGAAGGCGAGTTCAACGCCGTTGCCGAACTCGTAATCGGCCTGCAGATTGACTGAACTCATCCGGCGCAGCAGCCCCAGCCGCTCGATCCTCGGAACGCGATCAAAGAGCACAAAGCCGAGCGAGTTGTTGACGAAAGCATTGGACAAGCCGTTCGGGTTGCCGAGAGCCGCAAGCGTCGGACCGACCAGACTCGTCTGCGTCGAGACAATCCCCTCGCCAAGCTGGCTGATCCCGGGGATGCGGTCGCAGAAATACGGCACCGTGATGTTGAAGCCGCGCTGGCCTGCGGTGTTCTGGCCCTTGTCGATGAAGCGACCTCCGCAGGTGTCGCCAATCTCGGTGGGCGACAGGTTGATGACGGTACCGGGACCATCATCGTCCTCCTGCCAGGCACCGCGCAGCCGGATCGAAAGCCCCTCTGTGGGCGTCGCGAACAGCGATGCGGAAATGGACTTGGTACTTTCCTCGCCGAGCTTGCCGCCGTCTGCAGCCGTGTAGTGGCCGGCTTTGTCACGCTGGCGCAGCGATATCCGCCCCGACAATCTTCCTGGCAACAGCGGGCCCTCGAGGCTCGCCGTCAGGTCGCTGCTGCCCCGATCGGTCGCCGAGGCGCCCACCTTGCCGGCGAACTCGTCTCCCGGAGTCATGGAAATAAAGTTGATCGCGCCGGCGAAAGTATTGCGGCCGAAATAGGCATTCTGCGGACCGCGCAGCACTTCGACGCGCTCGATATCGGCGGTGTTGATCGCGTTCACGCCCAGCAGCACGTAGTTGCCGTCGAGAAACACGGCACCGACCTGGGTGCGGGGCACCGGGAAGGTGTTCTGCAGTCCGCGAAACGTCAGATTCGGATTGAAGCGGCCGGTCCCCGCACCGCCGGTCGTCTGCAAGGTGATGTTCGGTGCGATGCGTGCGATATCGCGTACGTCATAAGCGTCGGCGGCCTCGATCTGCTCAGCTGTCAGGGCGGTCATCGAGATCGGGATGTCCTGCAGCGACTCTTCGCGTTTACGCGCCGTCACCGTGACCTCCTCAAGCCGCCCCGACGCGGAACTATCCTGCGCCGCACTACCCTGTGCGAGGGACCCATCGGCCGCCATGGCAAGCGCCAGTGTGCTGGCGCCGACTACGACCGCCTTGTTCAAGAACTTGCTCATGACTCCGCTCCCTATTTTGTTGTCGATCGAAAACCCAACGCTGCGCAAAGGTAATTTCTGCTGGTCGGCCTGGCCCGTCCAATGCAAAGCGCAACTGTGGTCATGCGTTTTATTTATAGCGTGCTGCTGGAATCTCCCGGGAGTCAGAGGTCGCGCGCGACACGAAAACCAAAACTGGAGCTGTTCTGCTCCGCCGGATCACGGCCGCGAAAGGTGAATCGCTGACGGTCCACCGTTGTCATCCACGCCCCGCCCTTGACGGCGCGTCGGTCGCAAACCTTATCGGTGACCGCCGAGCCGTCGGTCGGCGCATCATCAGGATAGGGCATGACATGACAATCCGAGGCCCACTCCCAGACGTTGCCGGACATGTCGAACAGACCAAAGGCGTTCGGCTTGAACGAGCCCACTGGCGCCACCTGAGCGTGACCGTCGTCGCAACGTGCGGCCGTGAGCTGGGCATTGGGAGAGCGCTTCTTTGCCGAGATATCGAAGACGTTGGCGTAATCGCAGGCACGCTCGTCTTGCTCGCCCCACGTATACGCCTCCGCGTTGCCCGCGCGTGCCGCGTATTCCCACTCTGCTTCAGTCAGCAAGCGGTAGGTCGCGCCACTCTTCTGCGAAAGCCACTGCACATAGGCCAGGGCTGCGTTCCAGTTGACGCAGGCGGCAGGTTCGCTGGGTAACGGCGTGCGGCCGTAACCCGGGTCAAGCCAACCGAGCTTCGTGAGGAATTCGGCATTCCAGCCGTCCCACAGGAAGCAGCCCTCATCTGGCTTGTAGCCGGTCGCTGCGATGAAAGCCCCATACTGCGCGTTGGTGACCTCGAACCGGCCGACGGCGAACGAACGGGCAATGGTGACGACCCGCTCGGGACCCTCGTAACGCCGGATTTCGCCGTCTCGCAGCGGCTCTGCGCCGTCCCAGCCCATCTTGAAACTTCCGGGCGGAACCACGACGACTTCCGGGCAGACATCGCATTCCTTGATGATGGAGCCCGCTATCTGAGCCTGCGTCGCGCAGGCGGTCAGCGACAGCACGACGCCCAAGGGGGCCAATCGCAGAAATGTTTTCATCGACATCTAATCACTCCTTGAAAGCGGGGGGGCGGGCTTTGGCGCATAAGTTGATCCGGATTGACGAGTCGGTCAAGCTACCCAGATTGAGGAATGCCACCATGCCCAGCGATGACACCACAAGATTGGCCACGCCGCGCCGGTTGATTCCGGATGAGAATCCGGAAGTCAGTCGCTTGTCCGCAATGGTATTGGCTTTGCTCGGAGAGCTGACGATCACGCGGGAGCGACTCGATACCGTCGAGCGCTTGCTGCAAGCGGCAAACCTGCTGCGACAGGCCGACATCGAAGCCTTCGATCCGGGCGGGCAGGCCTCGATCGAACGCGAGAAGCTGAGGAAACGTCAGATTGGCAAGGTGCTGCGTCCCTTGCAGCTGGATGCCGAGAAAGCCGTCGCCAAGGTTCAGCAAAAGGCGGCGGACGCTGATGCGGTTCTGGAAGAAGAGGTCACGAAATGAGCCACCCGATGATGCCCGAAGCCACGCACGACGAACGTGCGGAGCAGTACTTCATTCGCGATCTGAAGATCTGGATCGGCGAGCACGTCGACCCACTACAGCGGCAGCTGGTCGAAGCGACCAGCGCGTCCGTGCCGGATTCGGCCGGTCTCGACATCGGCCCGCTGCGCAAGAAGCTCCTTGAGCATGATACCTACCGCTCATGGATCAGTATTCGGCGCACATCGCAAGAAATGATGTGGGACGCCGTGGGTTCCTCGATCGACCGACAACTCGACGAGTTGACGGCGAAAGCGACGATCAAGCAGCCTCGCGGTTCAGTCACGCTGAACCCCGCTTTCAAGCCGCCGCGTTACATCGCAGCCATGGACGTGCACATGATGCCCGGTGGGTATACGCACGATCGGGGCGACGGCGATATCCGCCAGGGCGCCCTGATTGATCGCGGCGGCGCAGTCTACATGCTCGGTCGCAACGGCGGCCTAATGAATGACGTACGTGGACACACGACGGCTCAGCACCTGTTCGAGGTCTATCCGGACCTTGAGCCGCAGCGAATCCTCGACCTCGGCTGTGCGATTGGCGCCAGCACCGTCGCCGTCGCGAGCTACTTCCCGGACGCGCAGGTTTATGGAGCAGATGTCGGTGGCGCGATGCTGCGCTATGCACACGCCCGCGCCGAGCATCTGGGTCAGCGTGTGCACTATGTCCAGGCGGATGCAGAACGCACCGACTTCCCTGACGAGTCTTTCGACTTCGTCTTCTCCTGCGTCCTCTTGCATGAGACGTCGAAAGCAGCCACTCGCAAGATCTTCGCCGAGTGCCATCGTCTGCTGAGACCAGGCGGCGTCGTGATCCACTGCGAGGTTCCCCCGATGGAGGGCCTCGGAGTCTGGGGTAAGGTCATCGGCGACTTCGAGTCCCTCTACAACAACGAGCCGTTCTGGAGAGGCGTTCAGAAGCTGGATATGGTTGCTCTGATGCAAGAGGCTGGCTTCGATGACGTGAAGCGAGGATTTCAATCTGCAACCGCAGCCGCATCGCGAACGGCGGCAAAAGGCTTCTCCGATCGCAGCGCCGGCGTCTTCCGCTCCTGGTTGATGGTTTCGGCACGAAAATAGCCTCGGCTCACCGACACAATGCCGTTGGTCAGTACAGGTAACCCATCTCGCGGGCCTCGCGCTGCAGCGACTCGCGATGCGCTGGATGGGCGATCGCGATCAGCGCGCGTGCCCGCTCGGCGATG